>URFI01000027.1 GCA_900547085.1 uncultured Prevotella sp. | reverse complement strand
TGGCGGTCAACGTAGCGGACGAACTCTTTAAGACCGTCTTTGGCATGGAAAACCTCCGTACGTGTTTTGCCTTCCTCATTGGGACGCAGGTCGGTAAGGGTGATGCGGATGCCTGCATTCAGGAACGCCAGCTCTCGCATGCGCCTCGCAATGATGTCCCATTGGAAGTGAGTGGTTGTGAATATAGACTTATCTGGCCAGAATTGCTGACGCGTTCCACGCTGATCCGTCTCTCCAACGACTTTCACGGGGTAGAGGGCTTTGCCCCTTTCGTATTCTTGTTGGTAGATTTTGCCGTCACGGAACACCTGAGATGTCATGTGAGAGGATAGGGCGTTAACGCAACTTACACCAACTCCGTGCAGACCACCGCTGACTTTGTACGAGCCTTTGTCAAACTTTCCGCCGGCATGGAGTACCGTCATAACCACTTCCAGGGCCGACTTGTGCAGTTTTTCGTGCTGGTCTACGGGAATGCCTCGACCGTTGTCTTGTACAGTTATTGATTCGTCATCGTTGATGGTCACTTCAATGTCGGTGCAATAACCTGCCATCGCTTCGTCAATAGAGTTGTCCACGGTCTCGTTAATCAGGTGATGGAGACCCTTCTCACTGATGTCACCGATGTACATTGCAGGTCGTTTGCGAACAGCCTCAAGTCCTTCCAAGACTTGGATGTTACTGGCCGAATAATTGTTTTCGGTATTCTGATTTTCTGCCATTTGTCGTTTTGTATATTATGATATGCAAAGATACGAAATTACAGCCAAATGAGGAAATGTTTTGTTGCTAAAAATGCGTAAAAGGCTGGCGTGCGTTTTCCTTTTTTATGTGGTTTAAAGATGCGAATAAAGTTTTTCTGTTTTCCGGTATTTTATGGATCTTGCCCACCTCGTAGCCAGTGATTGCCGGCAACGAACCTGCGATGAATCGCCAGCTTGAAGGCAGGGAGAGGCGCTGTGTTGTGTCAACGTAGGAAGAGATTGAGGTGGGTGAAACCTCAAAAGGTTACACTTCTTTCGAAATGTAACCTTTGTATGTAACGTCGTCAGATGGACTTATGCGAGTTTGCCGATGTGCTTGCAGAGGCTTGACTTCAAGTTGGCAGCCTTGTTCTTGTGGATGACGTTGGTCTTGGCCAACTTGTCTACCATCTTCTGTACTTCAGGATACAGCTTGACAGCCTCATCCTTGTCGGTCATTGCACGCAACTTGCGTACAGCATTACGCATGGTCTTTGCATAATATTTGTTGTGCAAAGTCTTAACTTTGTCCTGACGGATTCTTTTAAGTGATGATTTGTGATTTGCCATCTTCTATTTACTTCTTTTATTTCTTTTGTGTAGTCCCTAGCAGAGTCGAACTGCTCTTTTGAGAATGAAAATCTCACGTCCTAACCGATAGACGAAGGGACCGTGCCATTTGATTAGCGGGTGCAAAGTTATGACATTTTTCCTTACCAACCAAATTTTATGCTGTAATTTTTCATTGAATGTATGAAAATCAGTATTTTTGCCATTCAAACCCACGTTCAGATGTTAGTAAAGACGCAAGCTATCGTACTACGAACCATCAAATATGGCGATTCTCAGCTGATTACAGATTTGTTCACTCAGGCGATGGGGAACGTCTCTTTTATCCAGCGTATGCGCAAAGGCAGGAGCAGCAGGGCGGGCAAGCCCTATTTTCAGCCGCTGACCATCTTGGACATTGAGTTTGATGAGCGTCCCAACAAGCAGTTGCAGCGCATCAAGGAGATGCGTCTGGCCTATCCGTTCTCTACCATTCCTTTTAATTCTTATAAGTTGTCTATCTCTTTGTTCTTGTCAGAATTCTTGTATTTCAGCGTGCGCGGCGAGCATGAGGTGGGGGCATTATATCAATATGTGGAGAACAGCATTCGTTGGTTGGATGCGGCGGAGGGGGCTTTCGCCAACTTTCATCTGGTGTTCATGATGCATCTGACGCGCTTCATTGGGTTTTATCCAAATCTTGAGAACTGGCATGCGGGCGATTTCTTCGACCTTCGCAACGGCGTGTTCTGTTCCCTCGTTCCTTTACATCCCGACTATATTCCCCCAAGCGAGGCTGCGAAGATTGGTCAACTGATGCGGATGAACTATGAAACGATGCACCTTTTCCGCTTTTCCCGTGAGGAGCGAAATCGTTGCACCGATTTGATATTGCGCTACTATCGTTTGCACATCCCCTCGTTCCCCGAACTGAAATCGCTCTCGGTGTTACAAGACTTGTTTCGGTAGCCATCGGTTGTTTCTCAGACCTTTGTGGGGTGGCTTTGCAAAGTCATTGATTTTGGTTGCCAATCTACATGCTTTTGGCGTGCAAAGTGCATGACTTTGCAGCCCAAACTCAATGCAATTGTAGGACAAGTTTTAATGACTTGATTTTCAAGGACAAAGAAAACGGCAAGAACCCTTTGACACATAGTGTTTCAAAGGGTTCTTGCCGTTAGTTTCGCGGATGGCAAAACCGAATGTAAGAATTAGGCGAGCAGCTTTTTAACGATGCCTGAAATGGTCTTTCCATCGGCCTTGCCAGCCAATTGTTTGTTGGCCATTCCCATGACTTTCCCCATATCCTTCATGCTTGCAGCACCCGTTTGTTCGATGATGGTCTTGACGATTTTCTCTATTTCGGCTTCCGACAGTTGTTCGGGCAGATAGCGCTCGATGACCGAAACTTGTGCCAATTCGGCATCAGCAAGATCCTGTCGGCCTGCGTCTATGTACGTCTGTGCCGATTCCTTGCCTTGTTTGGCTAGCTTCTGAATCATCTTCAAGGCGTCTGCATCCTCCAATGTATCGTTGGCTCCCGGTGCCGTCTTAGCCTCGAGGAAAACTTTTTTGATGTTACGCAGCGTCTCAAGAGCTACCTTGTCGCGCTCTTTCATTGCGGTTTTGATGTCTTCGTTAACCTTTTCAAATAGTGCCATTTGTTTGATGTTTTATTGTATTTGTTGACGAGCGGTCGTCGGTGTATATTGTTTTATTCAAAACTGATGAGGCCCTGTATGGGTTCATTGTTCTCTTTTTGTTCGGGTTCCTTGGGTTCACCCGATGCCTGTTTGCGTATGTCGTCCAGCATTTGGCGCGTACGTTTGTAGGTGGGGAAGCTCTCTACGGCCAGGATAACGTCCTCGTTGTCAAGGTCTTCGTTGCTGAAGAGATAGACGTGCGGGTGACGTTTGTATTTAGAGTTTTTCCCATCCTTGTAATATTGCTCCTTGCGGTTGATGAGTTGAATCTTTCGTTCTTCCTCTTCGGCCAGGCGCATAGCTTCTTCTTGCGAATGACGTTTGCCGATGTGGCTGTCCATTCCCTCTACATCGCTGATGCCAAAACCTGTGGCCAAGATGGTGACTTTCACCTTTTTGCCAAGGTCTGGGTCGATGGCGATGCCCCATTTGATTTCGAAGTCGCTGTCAAAGCGTCCCATGAAGTCGTTCACGTCGTTCATTTCCTCCATCATCAGACCGCTGTTGTCGTTCTTTTCGTTGCAGAAGTTGATGCTGAGCAGTATCTTTTTGGAGTTGAAGATGTCGTTATCGTTCAACAGCGGAGAGTTCAATGCGTCCTCGATGGCTGCCTTCACGCGGCCCTCGCCCTCGCCAAAGCCCGTGCTCATGATGGCCACGCCACCGTCTTTCAGCACCGTTTTCACGTCGTTGAAGTCGAGGTTAATCAGTCCATGGTTGGTGATAATCTCCGCAATGCTCTTGGCAGCAATGCTCAGAGTGTCGTCGGCTTTGCCGAAAGCGTCGAGCACAGTGAGGTCAGGATATATCTCTCGCAGGCGTTCGTTGTTAATTACTAGCAAGGCATCCACATGCTTGGCCATCTCCTCCACGCCGTCCAGGGCTTGGTTAATCTTCTTATCGCCCTCGAATCGGAAGGGAATGGTGACGATGCCAACGGTCAAAATGCCCAGTTCTTTGGACACACGGGCAATGACAGGAGCTGCTCCTGTACCCGTACCGCCGCCCATACCGGCCGTGATAAATGCCATACGGGTACCATCGTTGAGCATGTTTTTGATATCTTCGAGGCTCTCTTCGGCGGCCAGGCGAGCCTTCTCGGGCTTGTTGCCGGCTCCCAGTCCTTCTTTGCCGAGCTGCAAGTGGAAGGGTACCGGACTATCGTTGAGCGCCTGATTGTCGGTGTTGCAGAGCACGAAGGTAACGTCGTGAATGCCTTCGCGATACATGTGGTTGACGGCATTGCCACCGCCACCGCCAACACCGATTACCTTGATAATGCTGCTTGCTTTGTCTGGTTCTCCGAAATCGAGAATGTTAGGGGTGTGGGTATTGTCTGACATAATTGTAATTCTTAATGGTTCGTTCTTGGGATGTCGTGATAGGGCTGCTTCTTATTCTTCCTCTTCGGTTATTTTGCTGGCAAAGTTTTTAATGCTTTTCCATATTTTGTTGACGGGAGAGTTCTCTCTTTTCTCTTTCGCTATGCGGCGTTCCTCCTCTTCCTGCGCCTTTCGCTCAGCTTCTTCCTGTTCCTCCTTTTGCTTACGCAGCTGTTCTTTTTCTTCTTCGGTCTGTACGATGCCCGTTCCGGATGTTTCCGTATACGATCGAGGACCTTTGGCTGGTGTGGGCGTCGGTGTGGTGTGCTTGGGTTCGTTGCTTTGGAATAAGTCGGCAGTTATCTCTTCGCCAGCACAATTGATGTCACCTTTGGCGAGCAAACCCAGGATGGTGTTCATCGTTCCGGTATGAGTTGTGATCTCTGGGAGGTTGGAATTGATATTCTGGTTCACAAACTTGGCTATGCGAATCTTCTCCGTTGGGGCTTGGTTGGTAAAGGCTTTCTCAATATTGGGCATGTTTGAACCGCCGCCTGTGAGGATGATTCCGCCAATGAGTTTGTCGGCATATTCGTTTGGAATCTGATAAAAAACGTTCTCAATGATTTCCTGTAGGCGCGATTCTACAATCTCGATGAACTTGCGGCTATCAACTTTTCTGTCTTGGTCGATAGGGTATTTCTTGTTGTCATCAATGTCGCTGTTATCGGTGTAGGCAGAGGCGTATTTCAATTTCATTTGCTCTGCCTGACTGTCTTCCATCAACAAGGAGGTGATGTCCTTGGTGATGTTCTCGCCACCCAATGGGATGACGGCGAGATGGCGCAGGATGTTTTTGTAGTACACCAATACGGTTGTGGTGTCAGCACCGAGGTCTATCAGTGCACAGCCTGTTCTTTTCTCGGTCTCTGTCAACACGGCATCGGCCAAAGCCAGTGGCGCTAAATACAGTTCGGCAATCTCCACACCAGCCTTGTTGAGGCATTGGTTGAGGTTTTTGTAGAACGTTTTGCGCCAAAGTATGTTGAGGAAATTGCCCTCCAACCTTGAACATGGAATGCCAACCGGATCTAATTGGTACAGCGCGTCAACCTTGTATTCCTGCGTGGCAGCGTCCAATATCTCCTGTTCAGCGTAAGTCATGCTGCGATTGGCATCCATCAGCTCGTTAATCATGTCCTGAGTTACGACGGTTTCTGCGGGCAGATCCTTGATGATGACGTTCTTGACGCTGCGGATGCTCTGTCCTCCGACACCGACATAGACTCGGGCTATGTTGGTTTTGAGCGTAGTTTCCAACTTCTTGATGATGTTGGTCAAGCACAATACTGTCTTGTCAATGTTAAAAACTACACCTTTGCGTATGCACGAGGTGGAATCTTCTTTGACAACAGCAAGAATGGAGATGCTTCCATCTGAATTCTTTTTTCCTGCAATACCTGTGATTTTTGACGATCCCAGTTCAATAGCTACGATAAATTCCTTTGCCATACGTTTTTATATCTTTATCAAATCTTTTTGTTCGTGTTATGTACTTTTGTTCTCACATCCGTTCAATTGTTTCGTCTTTTGCAGATGATTTGGTTGTCAAACTCCAGGTTGATGTAAGAATATTTGTTCCATCCTGCCTGTGAAAGGCCATATTTATAGAACTTTTCCAGACGTGTGAGTTTCTTCTTGGTGAAGCTCTCAATCAACGAGAGCCGCTTCGTTCGGTCATTGTTTGTGGGCAACTGACCTAAATAAATGATGTGGTCGCCCACCCTGGGGACCAACTCTATGCCGCGATCGGGTAGAACATGTATTTGTTCTATCTGGTTTTTCCATAGCTCGTTGCCCATCAATGCCTTGCTCAGCGCCGACACATAGTGCGTGGCAAACCATTTGTTGATGTAGCCAGTTGCAATGATAAGGTCGCTCGTGTAACTGGAGTTGGGCATGATGGCATCCTTATCATCCAGATAATAGTCGTCACCATTCACCGACTTGATGCGCACGATGGGCATTCGTTGCGTGATGCTGATGTTGACATGTCCATTTTGTGTTTTGTAACATTCTGCCGTATTGACAAACGGACTGGTTTTCAACATGTCCTCTATCTTGCGGGCATCCACGTATCTCAATGGTTTTTCCAGCGGGTAGAGCTTGTGTTTCTCCAGTCGATCCCTGATTTCTGCGGCGTTGATAAAACCGTTTTGGGCTTCGTCTGCAATGTCAATGCTTACTTTCGTGCATACGTTGGCCGTTTCATCAGGCTTGTTGAATGCCGTGAAAGCAAAGACTAGATAGATGCCCAGCACCACGTCCAGTACGATGGTTATTATCTTTTTCAGGTTTCTTCTCACTTGCTTTCTATGATCTTAGCCATTTGTGGTACGTAATTATCCAAGTCACCGGCGCCCAATATCACGAGGACATCGAAGTCGCGTTGCTTCACCAGGTCGAGTACCTCTTCCTTGTGAATCATGCTCTTCTCCTTACAGGTAAGTTCATCGTATATCAGTTGTGACGTTACTCCCTTGATGGGTTGCTCGCGAGCGGGATAGATATCGCACAAAATCACTTCGTCCAGCTGGCTCAGTGCTTTGGCAAACTCCTGATAGAAGTCTCTGGTGCGGGTGTAAAGATGCGGCTGAAAGATGGCCGTCACCTTGCGGTCGTGATACAACTCGCGCAGGCTTTTGGCACTTTGGTATATCTCCTTTGGATGATGTGCATAGTCGGAAAGCAGCACATGGCGGTCGTTCTTAATCTTGAAGTCGAACCTTCGCTCCACTCCATGATAGGTAGACATGCCGTATCGCAGTTCTTCGGCCGTGCAACCGTTCAGTTGCGCCATGGCCATGGCAGCCACGCCGTTCTCGATGTTGATGGGAATGGGCTGGCCGAGTTCTATGCCTTCTACATTTTCCAAGGGCGAAATGAAATCGAAAGTGATATGACCATTCTTAATTTCAATATTCTCTGCATGGAAATCTCCCTTGTCCCTGCTGTAGTCATAGATGCTTACGCCCTCTTGAACCGCAGGCTTCATTTCCAAATCTCGATGGATAATCAGCGCTCCTCCTGGCTGAATGAGGGTGGTATAGTGACGGAAACTCTCCAGATAAGCTTCCTTTGTGCCGTAAATATCCAGATGGTCAGGGTCGGTGGAGGTGATTACACTCATCCACGGACGCAGCCAATGGAAACTGCGGTCGAACTCATCGGCCTCGATAACGATATAATCACTCGCATCTGACAGGATGTAGTTGGTGCCATAATTCTTTGAGATGCCTCCGAGAAAGGCATTGCAGTCGATATGACTCTGGTGCATGATGTGGGCGCACATGGTGCTGGTGGTGGTTTTGCCGTGCGTTCCTGCAAAGCACAGTCCCTTGTGTGTCTGGGTCAATGTGCCGAGTACCTGCGCCCGCTTTTGTATCTCAAAGCCGTTTTCCCTGAAGTATTTCAGCTCATGATGTGTCTCCGGAATAGCGGGTGTGTAGATAACAAGGCATGCCTGAGGGTTCTTACATGCATGCGGAATCTCCTCCACATTTTCTTCATAGTGTATAAGCATGCCCTCTTTCTCAAGCTGGTTGGTCAGTGCGGATGGAGCCTTGTCGTATCCAGCTACCACCACACCTTTATGAATGAAGTAGCGGGCGATGGCACTCATGCCAATGCCGCCAGCCCCAATGAAATATACCGACTTGATTTCTGTTATGTCCATTTTTCTTCTCTTCTTTTGTCTTATGAAGTTATCCGAAGTCACAGGTAACTCGTTCGCTTCGCTCATTGACGTTGGCGGACGTTACCTTTGTTGTTCTATGCTTTTCTTTGCCGGCGTTTTTGTCTACCGGTGCGTTGCCAGTTTGATGACCTCATCTGCGATGATGTCGGCAGAATGAGGCAATGCAAGCTTCAAGACGTTCTCGCTCAGCGATGCCAACTTATTGTCGTTCTGTACTGTTTCGATGGCTTGTTGCAGCAACATGTCTTTCGCTTCGGAATCTTTGACATAGATGGCAGCATTCTTGTTAACCAAAGCCATGGCGTTCTTCGTCTGATGGTCTTCCGCAACGTTCGGGCTAGGAACCAGGATGACGGGCTTGCCAATAAGGCAGAACTCGCTGATGGAACTGGCTCCGGCACGGCTTATCACCAAATCTGCCGCCTTATAGGCAGCCCCCATGTCGCTGATAAAATCAGTTACGTGGAGCATGGGCAGCGGCTCTTCTGCTTGCAATGCCTTGGTGATGCCTTCGAAATAATATTTCCCAGTTTGCCAAATAAATTGCACACCACTCGCTCTTACCATGTCCAAGTGGCTCATCACGCTCTCGTTGATGGTTCTGGCTCCAAGACTTCCGCCTACCAAAAGTATGGTTTTCTTGTCTGGGTCGAGCCCAAATGACTTTCTGGCCTCTTGTTGTGTCAAGGCAGTTTGCAGTACATTTTGCCGCACGGGGTTGCCTGTCATGATGATTTTGTCGGCTGGGAAGAAGCGTTCCATGCCTTCGTAAGCCACACATATCTTGTCTGCTTTCTTCGCCAACAACTTGTTGGTCACCCCAGCATACGAGTTTTGTTCCTGTATCAAGCAAGGAATGTGCCGTTTTGCACAAACGTTCAAGGTGGGGCCACTGGCATATCCACCTACTCCGACGGCGGCCATCGGCTTAAAATCTTTGACGATGGCCTTAGCCATGCGCTGACTTTTCCATATTTTGAACAGCACGGAGATGTTCTTCAATAGGTGTTTGCGGTCGAATCCGCAAATGGGTAGTCCTTTTATCTCGTAGCCAGCTTTGGGCACGCGCTCCATTTCCATGCGCCCGAGAGCACCCACGAAGAGTATTTTCGCATCAGGACGCTTTGCCTTGATGGCGTTAGCAATGGAGATGGCCGGAAAGATGTGTCCTCCCGTTCCGCCACCACTGACAATAATTCTCAATTCGTTGCTCATCTAACTCAGATGTATTTAATGTACAAAAGTAATCAAAAAATATGTCTTTTTGTCATAATTCACCATATTTATTTTATGCCGTTAGCTCACAAGACTATGCCGTTGCGAGCTTTTCGGACATCACCTCGTCATTGTCGGCGTCTGGTTTTTTCTTGGCCGAACGGCTAACACTGAGTATCGCGCCGATGTACACGCAGTTGATGATGGTAGAAGTTCCGCCCTTGCTGACCAGTGGCAGCGGCTGTCCGGTAACGGGAGCAAGCCCCACGGCCACGCACATATTGAACAAAGCCTGCGTCACCAGCAGCAATGCCAGTCCCATAGCAAGGAAAGCTGGGAAATTGTTTTCGCAGCGGTTGGCGATGCGTCCGGTTCTAAAAAGCAGGATGATGTACAGCATGGCCACGAAGAATCCGCCGAAAAGTCCCATCTCCTCGATGATGATGGCATAGATGAAGTCGGAGAAAGCCTGCGACAGGAAGTCGCGTTCTACAGAGTTTCCCGGTCCCTTACCAATAAAGTTCGACGACACGATGGCAATGTTGGCGTGCCCTATCTGTGCGTCTTTATCCAAATCGAATTCCTCCGGAGAGGTCTCCTTACCTGCTATGAATCGGTCGATGCGCCCTTTCCAGGTGTCAAAGCGGTGGAACACAGAGCCAAACATGCTGGGATCTTTCTTTTGTTCTGCCGTGGCTACCTGTTCAATATGGTTTGGGTTGGCGTTTTCTTTCTCATGGTCTTTCCCCACAACCATCACCAGTGTGAAGATGGTTAGAATCAACAATGTGACCACCCCCAATGCTTTCCCAAGGATTTTGCCGGGTACCCGACCGATGATCATCATCATGAAGATGACCATACACAGCAGCATGGCCGTAGAAAGATTCTCTACCATGATGAGCGGAATGATGAAAGCACTCACGATGAGAATGTATTTAAAGGCGTTTTTGTCGGCCCCGTGCTCGGTTTGCATGGCACTTAGTATCTGCGCTGTGGCCAGTACCAACGCGCCTTTGGCAATCTCTGAGGGCTGAAATTGTATGCCTACGATGCTAATCCATCGCTGGGCACCATTAGTAGACTGCCCTGCCAGTAAAACCGTTATCAGCGCGACGACGGCTATCAGTAGTAGGAAGGGGGTTACAATCTTGAAGTACTTGCACTTGATGTTGAGCGTTACCACCATGGCAAACACGCCCACGAGCAGAATGCCCGTATGCTTCACGATGGGAGCCCAATAGTGTCCGCCCTTGTAAGTCAGTCCGGCAGAGGCCGAATACACCTCGATGACCGAAATGATGCAGAGGAAGAAGAAGACCATCCAGATGACCTTATCCCCCTTGAAGATATTTCCTAACGTCTTGTCCATTACAGATTTCTTACCAAAGTTTTAAACTGATCGCCCCGATCTTCCATGTTTTTGAACAAATCGAAGCTGGCGCAACAAGGACTGAGCAGCACCGTTTCCCCCGGTTTAGCTAACTCGTAGCAGGCCGCCACGCAGTCTTTCATCGAGTGGGTGTCGCGAACCGGAATGCCCAAGTTGTCGAAATTGTCGTGCAGCTTGCTGTTGTCGGCTCCGAGATACACCAGAGCGACGCACTTTTCTTTCACCAAATCTTTGATTGGGCCATAGTCGTTTCCCTTATCCTTACCGCCCAAAATGAGGATGGTGGGCGTTCGCATGCTTTCCAGCGCATACCAACAGGCATCCACATTGGTGGCCTTCGAGTCGTTGATGTACTGTACGCCGCCCACCTTGCACACCTTTTCCAAACGGTGTTCCACGCCTGGGAAGTCGCTGAGGCTCTTCCTGATAACCTCGTTCCTGATGCCTGCGATGTCGGTGGCGATGCCTGCGGCCAGCGAGTTGTAGATGTTGTGCTTGCCGGTGAGTGACAGTGCCTCCTGTTCCATGTTGAACGGTGTGGGCTTCTCAATGGTGTACTCGCCCTCTTCGATGTAGCCTATGGAGCCTTTTTCCTTTAATTCGGAGAAGGGGCATTGCACGGCCTTGATGTCATACTTCTTCAATTCGCGCTTGATGATGGGGTCGTCGTTCCAATAGATAAAACTGTCTTGCTCGGTTTGGTTCTGTATGATGCGCATCTTGGCATCCACATAGTTCTGCATGCAGTTGTCGTAGCGGTCCAAGTGGTCGGGGGTGATGTTCAGCAAGATGGCGATGTCGGCCTTAAACTTGTACATGTTGTCCAACTGGAACGAGCTTAGCTCGATGATGTAGTACTCGTGCGGGTCCTCGGCCACCTGCAGTGCCAGACTGCGCCCGATGTTACCAGCCAGTCCGGCATCGTAGCCAGCCGACTTGAAGATGTGGTAAATCAGCGACGTGGTGGTGGTTTTGCCATTGCTGCCCGTGATGCAAATCATCTTCGAGTGAGTGTAACGCCCGGCAAACTCTATCTCGCTGATGATGCCGATGCCCTTTGCCATGGCCTTCTGCACCATCGGAGCCTCTTTCGGGATGCCCGGACTCTTGATGATTTCGTCAGCATTCAGAATAAGTTCGGGGGTGTGTTGCTTTTCTTCCCATCTAATGTTGTGTTCATCGAGCGTCTTTTTGTATTTGTCTTTGATTTCACCCATGTCAGACACAAATACGTTGAAGCCTTCTTTTTGGGCTAAGATGGCAGCTCCAACTCCACTCTCTGCTGCTCCGAGAATAACTATTCTTTTCATGTTTTCTACTCCTTTTTCTTATTTTCTTGCACCCGCTTTTTTTGGCTGTAGTTTAGGTTGCTTGTACAAAGTCATTGACTTTGGCGGTTAATCTCCATGACTTTAGGCTCCAATCTCTATGACTTTGCGTGTCAATCTCAATGAGTTTGTCATTTCCTAAAATCGCTTGACAGTTTTTAGTTGTTTATTCTATATTACTTGTCAATATTTTTTTATTGTACTATTTTACTTGTCAATCTCCGTTTTTCGAGGCTTATAAGCATTTCCTTTGGGGGAGAAATGAAACAGCCTAAAGAGGAGCGAGCCTTGTTTTGGGCAAGTTCTTCAGGGGCTCAATGCCCCTGGAGAACTTAGGTAAGTTAGCCTGTAAGCGTCGCTCACCTTGTTTTGGGCTTGGCAAAGATAGTTTTTATTTTGCTGACGCACGACTTTTTCCCTTTTTTTTCCAAAGATTCGACCCAGGTTCCTCTCCTGAGTATACGGCCATGGGCGTTTTCTTTCCGATGCTCATGTGTGGTCGCTTGAGGTTGTAGAAATCAATCATTTGCGCTATTTCACGCTGGGCGTGATTGAAGTCTTGATACATCTGATGCTGATATATCCATTCCACTTTGAACGTGCCGTTTTGTCTTTCGGCTATGGCGTTGTCCGTTGGTTTGTAACATTCGGTCATGCTGACTCGGATGTGGTGACTCATAAGCGTGTCAATGTATTCGTTACAGGCATATTGCACGCCTCTGTCAGAGTGGTGTATGGTTCCGCAAAGGTTGTCTCCTCCGGCTTTTTGGATGGCCATGAGCAGTGCCTTCCGGGTGTTCTCCGCCTCCATGGTCTCTGACAGGCACCAGCCTATCACTGCGTGGGAATAGGCGTCCGTGACCAGATGCAGATACAGCACGTCATGGGCAATCCAGATATAGGTGATGTCCGCAACCCACAACTGGTTAACCTGATTCACCTCAAGGCCTTGTGCCAGATTCGAATATTTCTTGTAGAGATGGTTGGAGTTTGTCGTTCGCCGGCGTTTGGGCTTTTTCAACATCAGCCCGTTACTGGAAAGCAGGCGGAGGAAGGCATCCCTCCCATGGGTGATTTCCACTCCCAAGTCCTGCTTTAGCAGGTGATGTAATTTCACGCCTCCCAGTCCCGGGCAGCACTGGCGATAGTAGTCTACCATGGAGAGGATCAGGCGCACGCGCTGTTGCTCGGAAACCACAGTCTTGCGCTTGTTGTAATACCATTGGCGTCGTTTGTCAAACAGACCACACAATTCTTCGATGGATACCTTGGAGTATTCATTGTGCAGCGCCGTCACTGTTTGACACCACCTTTTTTTAATATGGAAATGCCCTCCTCGGCTTCGGCGATGTCTATCAATTTCTTGTAAGCGTAATTGCGAAGACGCTCGTATTCAAGAGCTTTCTCCAAATCAGCTATCCGCTTTTCTAAAGCGTCTTGAGCTGTGAATTCTACGTTGGGATGTGCCATTTTGTAAGTGTTGATTATTTCTTCCGGCAAAGATAAGCATTTTGAGTCAACAGGCCACTTCTTCATCCACGCCAGCAGGAGGCCGTGCGAGAGCCCATACTTGCGAGCCACCGATAATTTAGAACCGCCGCCAGAAAAATATTCACTTAACACTTGCAGCTTGAACGCGTCACTAAATTCTCTTCTTTTGCTTGATTTCGTCATGTCTTTTTACTTTTTTTTGAGTTTGATAATGTGTCAAGCTATTTCAGTATAAGACACATAGAATATGAAGCAACAAATTGAACCTCCAGTGAAGGAAGCTCAATTCGTTGCTAAGTTTACTCAAGATGCAGACTTTTCTTGATGGCATTGATTTTTTCATCGGCCTCTGCATCGCAACGTTCGTAGCATCCGGCACATTTCATCGTGCCTTTTACCTCCAGGTAGAACTTTATTTTAGGCTCTGTACCTGATGGCCGAACGCTCACCTTGGTGCCATCATCGCAGAACCACTGTAGCACATTGCTGGTGTCTGGCATGTCAAGTTTGGAGACGTTTCCATTGATGTCACGCTGTTCAAGTGTCTGGTAGTCTTTCCAAACAACCACCTTTGAACCTCCAAGATCTGTCGGTGGATTCTTTCTGAAATTCTCCATCATGGTCTTGATTTCGTCTGCACCAGTCTTTCCTGGACGCACTACATTGACGGTAAACTCCTTGGAGAAACCGTATTCCAGATAGATGTCCAGAAGAAGATCGTAAAGCGTCTTACCTTGATCTTTGGCGTACGCGCATATTTCGGCCAAGAGACACATGGCACTCACTGCATCCTTGTCGCGAACAAAGTCGGCTGCCATGAAACCATAGCTCTCTTCGCCGCCACCAATGTATTTCTTGCCGCCCTCAGCAACACGTATTTCACGGGCAATCCACTTGAAACCAGTATAACAATCTATCATTTCAATGTTGTTCTTCTCGGCAACTTTCCGAATCACCTCTGTGGTCACGATGGTCTTGACGATATAGTCAGTTGGCTTTAACATTCCCATGTTCTTGCGGTTGGTGATGATATAATATAAGAAAATCAAGCATGTTTGGTTTCCGTTTATCAAGATCCACTCGCCCTTGTCGTTCTTGCATGCCATGCCAACGCGGTCGGCATCAGGGTCACTGGCCATCACGATGTCGGCGTCTAATTGTTTGGCATCGCGCAAAGCCAATGTCAACGCTTCACCATTTTCTGGGTTTGGAGAAACAACGGTAGGGAAGTTGCCATCCTTTACCATTTGTTCCTTAACGCAATGCACGTTGTCGAAGCCCCAATATTTGAGTGATCGCGGAATCATCTTCATACCAGTGCCGTGCAAAGGTGTATAAACTATTTTCAAATCGTGCTGACGTTTGATCACTTCTGGATCAATACTGACGGTCTTGACTGCATCGAGATAAGCCTGATCGATGTCCTCTCCGATGATTTGAAGCAGCTGTTTGTTACCTTCAAACTTAACGTCTTCTACTTTCACCTTGTTTACTTCATTGATGATTCCCATATCGTGTGGGGCCAATACTTGTGCGCCGTCTTCCCAATAAGCCTTGTATCCGTTGTATTCTTT
>URFI01000026.1 GCA_900547085.1 uncultured Prevotella sp. | reverse complement strand
AATGAGTGCATAGGCGTCCAAGAGAAACAGTTTGTCCATATTTTAGTATATTATTCCTGTAAAATTACGAAAAAAATGGAACAAATAGGGATTTATTCTGTATTTTTGTGACAAAAATAGCAAGCATGGACTATTTATCCCTGATACAACAACCTATTGTCGATGAATTGAAAGACTTTGATTACCTGTATAATGAATCATTGTCACACGCTGATGGACTGCTCTCGCAAGCACTTTCTCACATTCGTCAACGAAAGGGAAAGCGCATGCGGCCCATGCTTATTTTGTTAATAGCGAAGAACTTTAATGGCGTTACCTCGACCGCCCAGCATGCTGCGGTGGGCTTGGAACTGCTGCATACCGCAAGTCTCGTGCATGATGATGTGGTGGACGAGAGTGGCGAACGTCGTGGACAGGCATCGGTGAATGCGACTTACGACAACAAAGTGGCAGTGCTGGTGGGCGATTATATTCTGTCAACAGCTTTGTTGCAAGTTTCTTTCACCCATTCGGAAGCCATTATTCAAAACCTTGCTAACCTTGGTAGAACCTTGTCGAATGGTGAGATTTTGCAGCTGAGCAATATCCAAAATCAGGACATTTCTGAAGAAGTATATTACCAAGTCATTAAGCAAAAGACAGCAGCCTTGTTCGAATCGTGTGCCGTGATTGGCGCACAAGCGGGCAAAGCCACACCCGAAGAGGTGGAGGCGGCTCGTGAATTTGGACAGACTTTGGGTATTATTTTCCAGATTAGGGATGATATTTTCGATTATTTTGAATCGAAAGAGATTGGCAAACCCACTGGCAATGATATGGTAGAGGGGAAACTTACTCTCCCTGTTATTTATGCCTTGAATTCTACTCGCAATGCCACCATGCTTCAATTGGCACATAAGGTGAAGGAAAACACGGTGACACCCGATGAAATCGCACAATTGGTAGCTTTCACAAAGCAGCAGGGTGGCATTGAATATGCTGAGCAACGCATGGACGAATTGCATCAACAGGCATTGGCTTTTATAGACAAGCATGTGATGGATGCCGATATTAAGATGGCTTTGCAAGCCTACATCGACTATGTGGTGAAGCGTACAAAATAAGGAGTACGCATACCTTTTCCAGCCTTGTTTTTGTTTTGAGCGTGATAGATTACCCGTAAAAATCATATACTTATCGTCATGAAAACAAGATTTCTTACTTTTATGCTCCTGTTGTGTGCTTCCGTTAGCGTATCGCATGCACAGAAATTGGAAGGTAGTTGGACGGGCAAACTGTCGGTCCAAGGAACGCAATTAACGCTTGTTTTTCACGTTGAAAAGGACAAAAACAGCGGTTTCATCGTTACGATGGATAGTCCTGACCAAAGTGTAAAGGGTGTTCCAGCTACAGTGAACAGCCTGACAGCTGACTCTGTGGATATTGCTATCTCGTCGATTGGGGCTCGGTATCTCGGCAAACAGCAAGGAGACCACATTCAAGGAACGTTTACGCAGTTTGGCAGGGCTTTCCCCTTGATGCTCAATCGTGGTGTGGAGGAACTAAAAAGACCGCAAACTCCGCATGCGCCTTATCCTTATCAAACTGAGGATGTGACCTTTCAAAACGCCAAGGCGAATGCTGTTTTCTCAGGAACATTGACTTATCCTGTGGGTTATGAGCAGATGAACAAGCAGAAAGTACCCGTGGTATTGATGGTAACAGGTAGCGGTCAGGAAAATAGAAACGAGGAAATATTTGACCATCAGCCTTTCTTAGTCTTGGCAGATTATTTGGCTCGCCATGGCATTGCATCGCTTCGATACGATGACAGAGGGTTTGCAAAGTCTACAGGTGATGCTTCTCAATCGACGATGAAAGACAATGCGGAGGATGCCCGCTGTGGTTTCAACTACCTGAAAAGCCTGAAAAAGTTTGGAAAGATAGGTGTCATGGGACATAGTGAGGGTGGTAGTATTGCCATGATGTTGGCCGCAGAGGGCTTACCTGATTTCATTGTCAGTCTTGCAGGGGTCGCAGGACGTGGCGATAGCTTGATGTTGAAGCAAGTATATCAAGCGATGGAGGCGAGAGGTGGTGCCACTTTCGCGCGTGATTACTGTAAGGTGTTGGGGGCTATTTATGCTTATAGAAATGCCAAGAAAGACATTTCTCACCCCGAAGCCGTGTTAGACTCCTTGCTGAAACAAACCAATGTGTCGCTCCCAGCATTGAGCCGGCAAAGTTTGTTGCCCGTTATCACCATGCAAACCCCATGGGTTCTCGATTTCATCGCTACCGACATGGCTTGCTATCTTCCTAAAATCAAGTGTCCTGTCATGGCAGTGAATGGTAGTAAAGATGTGCAGGTAGATGCGCACGACAATCTTTCTGCCTTGCGAAAAGGCTTGAAACCTAACAAAAAGAACTTGATTAACGAATACGAAGGTCTGAACCATCTGTTTCAACACTGTACTACGGGGCAGACAACGGAGTATCGATTGATAGAAGAAACCTTTGCGCCAGAGGTGATGCAAGACATCGTTGATTGGATCAAGGGGCTTTGATCACGCTAAAAAGTTCAAGCGGATATACATTTCTGAGGTGTATATCCGCTTTTTTACAGGGTATTTTATTCAGCTGATTCTATCGCTTTATTAGAAGAATTTTACTTCCTTTCCCTCAATTTCGCTGAGCAACATGTTCGCCAAGCGGCTGGTACCTAAGCGGAACCACTTGTTGGTAAGCCATTTTTCGCCTAACACTTCTTTCACAATGGTGTAGTAGATGAGGGCGTCCATCACTGAGTTGATGCCGCCAGCTGGCTTAAAACCTATCTGAATGCCCGTTTCATCGTAGTATTCCTTGATAGCTTGGCACATCACATACGCAGCTTCTGGTGTGGCTGCCACTTTCTCTTTGCCCGTAGAAGTCTTGATGTAATCGGCTCCGGCATACATGGAAAGGATAGAGGCTTTTTTGATATTTGACGCTGTTTTCAAGCATCCTGTCTCTAAAATCACCTTCATGGCAGCATCTCCGCAAGTTTCTTTCAGTTCTTGTATATCCTCGCACATCTCTTCGTAATTGCCGCTTAGGAACTTACCTACGGGCATCACGATGTCAATCTCCGTAGCTCCATCTTTCACTGCCAATGCTGTTTCGGCTACTTTAACCTCGATGAGGGCTTGTGAAGAGGGGAAACTGCCCGACACGCAGGCTATTTCAACGCCTTCAACCTCCAAGGTATCGTGTACCGCCTGAGCAAAACAAGGATACACACAGATAGTGGCAACATGGGGTAGGTCAGCGTATTGCGTGTCAAACTGGTTTACCTTTTCAGTAAATGCCATGATACTTTCGTCCGAATCAGTGCATTTCAGCGAGGTCAGTTCGATGCTTCCAAACAGGAATTTCTTCACCTCAGAGGTGTCATTGGTATGCACTTTCTCTTCGATAATCTTCTTAACCGCCTCACGAACGTCATCGTCGTTGAGATTGGTGTTGTACTTTTTCAAAGCCTGTTCGTACTTGTCGACTGTTTGCTTGGGCGCATTCTTAGCGTTCAATTGCTCTTTCGATGCTTCTATGTTTTGTTTGATAGCCATTTTTTATTGAAGTTTTGGGTTATTAATATGTCTTGTTTTATCTCTGTTTGTTTTCTTCTTCATGTTTTCTTCAAATGCTTGGGTCAGGTCAACCCCTGTTTGGTTTGCCAAACAGATGAGCACCCACAGCACATCCGCCATCTCATCGGCAAGATTGGGTTTCTCGCCTGGCTTGAAACTTTGGTCACCATAGGTGCGCGAGATGATGCGCGCCAACTCGCCAACCTCTTCGGTGAGGCACGCCATGTTGGTGAGTTCGGAGAAATAGCGTACACCATATTCCTTAATCCAGCTGTCTACTTGTTGCTGTGCTTCTTTGATTTCCATATTTTGAACCTTGTTCTTGGGAGTGTTAGCGTTACTCTTTATTTTTGGTATCCATGCAGATGGTTACCGGACCATCGTTCACTAATTTTACCTGCATGTCGGCACCAAACTCGCCAGTGCCGACCTCTTTACCCAGTTGGACACTCAAACGTTTGCAAAACTGCTGGTAGAGTGGGATCGAAATCTCGTGCCCTGCGGCTCGAATGTATGAGGGTCGGTTGCCCTTTTTGTACGATGCCATGAGGGTAAACTGGCTCACCACTAATATTTCGCCATTGACATCGAGGATAGATTTATTCATGATTCCCTGTTCATCATCGAACACACGAAGGTTGACTACCTTCTTGACAAGCCATTCTATATCGTCCTCGCTATCATCTTCACCTATGCCTAAAAGGATAAGAAAACCTTGCTGAATGGCCGATTTCATCGTCTCTTTGATGCTTACCGATGCTTCTGAAACTCTTTGTATGACAATTCTCATATTACAAAGATATTTATTTTTACGGTGTAAACCAAATAATCATTCGATAATTGAACGCCTCTTTTACTTTCAAGCAATATTCCTTTGATTCACAAGTAGTTATGAAGCCGTATTAATTGCATTGAGTTTGGCGGCCAATCTCAATGACTTTGGGGCTTAAACTCATTGAGTTTGACGGTCAATCTCCATGCAATTGTAATGGCATGTTATTCACCTTGTCTAGATGTTGCTGTAGATCACCTCGTATGTTGTAGTCTGGTTCATAAAATATCTCCCATTTGTCATTGCTTGACAGATGGGAGATGGGTTGCCAAAAGCCCGATTAAATGGCTCTTTTTGGTTTTATAACAGTGCGGCAATGGCTTGTGCTGCCTCGCCCTCAAAGTATTTTAAATCACAAATGGGCGTGTTGCGGAAATCAGCATAACTCAGCACTTGGATGGCAACAAACTGTTTGTCGTCGGTTACGCATGCCTCGAGGCGGTAGTTGCTGATGCTTAGTTTCGAGGGCGGTGTCCCCTTTTTTGCCAGGCTTGCTACTTCTGTTTCCGCTGCATTGATGAGTTTCACGAATGCCTGGGCGTCTTCTGCATTGTAGTAATTGATAACTGCATTCAACTTGCTGTTCGTGGGTGTGTAGATGGCTTTGCTGCCCATGCCTAAAAATCCCTTTGAAATCTTGATATTTGGATTGTTCGAAATGGTTTCTGCCATCTCTAAATTATTTATACTTGCCATAATTTTCTTCTTTTTATTGATTGTCTTGTTGATTTGTTTCCGAGCTGCTCAAAAACGTATATAATCTTGATATACGGGTTGTTGGTACTTCTTTTCGGACGTTTTGAACCGATTGAAGGAAAAGTAGCCATGTTTATGAGCTCTCTGTGGGCGAATGGTAGGCTACCTTGCTAACGACATGTTTAAAGCAGCTTTTACGATATTTTAGTGAAATCTCACTGTGCACACATGCTTTGATTGCTTGCGATGTGCGTACTGAATAGAAAGAAGATTGGTCAACGAATGATTTGCCTCAATGCGATGACGTAATAATCGCATGCGGCAGAGGATGGAATAGGGGTTGTGACCGTTGTGAGGTAGCGGTCGATTCCTTGAAAATGTAGAGAATAAAACTTGTTGTGAAACATGTTTCGGCCAAGCAGATGTGTTGGCTTAGCTGTAAACGTGGGCAGGATGCGCTGTGGACGGGTGTTGCACAGGCGAACGGTTTGACTGGTGTCGGTGATGAGGGCTGTTTGACGTTGGGTCGGTTCTATTGTGTCTTCATAGATGCGGTCTTTGCTCTTTTCATCAGCGTAATACCCGGATGTGCTGCCTACTTCAGCCATGCCAGGCCTCGTAACGTTGGCATGTGCTATGCAAGTGTTCTGGTTACCAAGCAGTAGGACCAGAAAAAGCAGTAGGGTTTGTATCCAGATTTTCATCAGTCAGCGGATGTCTTTTGATAAGTTTTTTCCAAAGGATGCGGGCAATTTATGCTACTGTCAGCGGTTATGTGATTGCCTTCAAATAGCTGTTGCGTAGCCTATTGGCCGCAAAGATAAGCAATTTTTTATGGATTGTTGGGGTGAAAGTGATTGAAAATTATCTTTGCCTTTGCTTCTTTGACGATTTCGGTGAGCGTTTCCAAGTCTGCGTCTTTGATTCTTTTCACGCTTTTCAGGGCTTTCAAGAGTTGCTCTTTCGTTTTGGGACCGATACCTTTGATGTCGTCTAATTCGCTGTGCAGTGCGTGTTTGCTTCGTTTGTCGCGATGGAAGGTGATGGCATACCGATGCACTTCGTCTTGAATGTGTGTGAGTAAGTGGAAAAGTTCGCTATCTGCTTTTAAACCAACGACTTGCGGTGGAAAACCGAATAGCAGCTCGTTGGTTCTGTGTCGGTCGTTTTTAGCAAGTCCTGCAATGGGTATTTGCAGGTGCAGTTCGTCTTCTACCACCTCTCTTACTACCTCCATCTGTCCCTTGCCGCCATCGGTGATAATCAAGTCGGGTAGGGGTGTCTGCTCTTCCATCATCCTGCGGTAGCGGCGGCGCACCACCTCTTTCATAGATGCGTAATCGTCTGGGCCGGTCACGGTCTTGATGTCGTATTTGCGATAGTCCTTCTTTGAGGGTTTCATGCCCTTGAATACGATGCAACCTGCTACTGCATCGGTGCCAGATATGTTGGAGTTGTCGAAACATTCGATATGATAGGGCAGCTTGGGGAGCTTGAGTTTGGTTTGCAATTCCTTCATCAGACGGGTCTGTTTTTGTTCCGGATTGAGCTTTTCCGATCGTTTGAGTCGATCAAATTTATACTGTTTCCCGTTCATTTCAGACAGGTCCAGCAGGTGTTTTTTGTCCCCACGTTGGGGAATGAAGAAGGTAGCATTGTTCAAACTCCAATTGATGTCGAAGGGTACGATGATCTCTTTGGCCTGGCTTTTAAACCTGCTTCTGATTTCTTGGATGGCAGTAATGAGCAGTTCTTCATTGGTTTCATCAAGCTTTCGCTTATATTCAAAGGTGAAACTCTGGTTGATGGTGCCGTTTTTGACGTGGATGTAGTTGATAAAAGCGTTCTTTTTCTGGTCGTCATCCGTGAGGGTAAATACGTCCAAGTCTTGTATGGTATTGCTTACTACCTCACTCTTGGCCACGAAATTGTTGAGCATTTCGTATTTTTGTTTGAGCTCTTCTGCCTCTTCAAACTTCAGTTCTTCCGCCTTTTTCAGCATTTGCTGGTAGAGTATCTTGCTCACTTCTCGGGTGTTTCCCTTTAATATTTCACGGGCTTGAGCAATGTTTTCCTGATAGTTTTCATGTGTCTGTTTTCTCACGCAGGGCGCTTTACAGTTGTGAATGTGATACTCCAAACAAGGTTTATACTTGCCTTGACTGATGCCTTCTGGGGTGATAGGGAAGCGACATGTGCGTGGTTTGTAGAGCTTTTTGATGAGTTCAAGAAGAGAATACATGATTGTGATTTGGCTATATGGGCCGTAATAGGTGCCAAATCGCCTGTCAATGCGCCTTGTTTTGAAGATTCTTGGTAGATATTCTTTCGTCACACAGATGCTTGGGTAGGTCTTTCCGTCCTTTAATAGTACGTTGTAACGTGGATTGTACTTCTTGATCAGGCTGTTTTCGAGTAGTAGTGCGTCCTCTTCCGTATTCACTACGGTGTATGTGATGTCCCAAACTTTGCTGACAAGGACCTTGGTTTTGTAGCGATCTACTTCCTTTCGGAAATACGAAGAGACACGATTTTTCAAATTCTTGGCCTTGCCTACATATATAATTTGGTGGTCTTGATCATAGAATTGGTAGCTACCAGGCTTCCCAGGCATGCTCAACGCTATACTTTTTAGGTGGTCAATTCTCTTTAAGTTTTCCTCTTTGTTCATCGCTATAAGTACCTGTATCACAGGAAATGATGGTCTAATTGTTTCATGTGAAACATCTACGTCTCCTTCATCACGGAGCGCTCCGGCGCAAATATCGTGAGAGGGTAGTGGAGTTTACTTTCCACTACCGCTTACATTTGTTACTGTTGATTAAAATTGCAACAGTGACTCAATCTCAATGTCTTTGTCAAATTGCTCTCTGCAGTGTGGGAACTCGCTCTTGAGTTCAATGATAAAGTTCGCATAAATCTTTTTGGGATGGAACTTCTTCACCAGATCACAGGCCGCTTTCATTGTCCCTCCAGTTGCTAACAGGTCGTCGTGTAATAGAACAATGTCATTCTCGTTGATAGCATCCTTGTGGATTTCGATGGTGTCGATGCCGTATTCTTTTGCGTAACTTTCTTGCACGGTCTCGCAAGGGAGTTTGCCAGGCTTGCGACATAAGACGATTCCAGCACCCAATTTGATAGGATGACATCACAAAGCCGCGACTCTCGATTCCCACAATTTTTGTGATGCCTTTGTTTTTGTATAATTCATACATTTCATCGCTGATAGTTCGTAAACACTCGGGATTTTTGAATAGAGTAGTAACATCTCTGAAGTTCACTCCTTTGATTGGCCAATCTTGTATGCTGCGCAAATTGTCCAAAAGTAATTTGTTGTTCATTATTAATGTGTTATGTTGTTATTAAATATCTTATTGTTTCATGTGAAACATATCTGTTATGTGATTCCTTTCGATATAAGTTATCTCCCTAATAGAACCAGAAGAACATTGATATCGCTTGGTGAAATACCCGGTATTCTGCTGGCTTGTGCGAGCGTTTCGGGATCGATTCGCTCTAACTTTTGGCGAGCTTCCGTAGATAATTCATGTAATTCGCTATATTGAAAGCGTCCTTTTATCTTGATATCCCTTAGGCGGTGCATCTTTTCGGCCAAGAGTTTTTCACGCTCAATGTATCCTTTATATTTGATTTTTATCTCTGTTGCCTCTGCAATCTCTTCCTTCAGATTGCGTGGTTTATTAAGCATTTCTTTCAAAGTTGTAATGTGTTCGGCAAGTTGTGTCAACGATACTTGTGGTCGTCCCACGAGGTCAGATATCTTGGAGGTGCCGTGAAGGGGAGAGGTTCCTATGCTTTCAAGGAAATTATTGATTTCATTCGGTTTAATCGGTGTTTGATTACAGAAATCAAGAAGAGCCTTAATGCTTTCCTTCTTCTGCATCCACCAATCGTAACGATCACGACTTGCCAGTCCTAATTGGTACGCTTTCTCCGTCAATCGTGCGTCTGCATCATCTTGTCTTAATAGAATTCTGTATTCAGCGCGTGATGTAAACATGCGATAAGGCTCATCAACCCCTTTGGTCGTCAAGTCGTCTATCAGCACACCGATGTAGCTTTCATCGCGGTGCATGACGAAAGGTTCGCTGTTGGTGCAATGCAGTGCAGCGTTCACTCCAGCCACCAAACCTTGTCCAGCGGCCTCTTCATATCCGGTAGTACCATTCACTTGCCCAGCTAAGAACAAACCTTTCAAAACCTTCGATTCCAACGTTAGCTTCAATTGGGTAGGGTCAAAGTAATCATACTCTATGGCATAGCCAGCTCTGTAGATCTTTGCATCACGAAAAGCGGGTATCTTGTGGATTGCTTCCAACTGTATATGCAGCGGCATACTCGATGAAAAGCCGTTTAAATACATTTCGTTGGTGCTTTCTCCTTCAGGCTCTAAAAACAGTGGATGTTGGTCTTTGTCGGGAAAAGTAACAAGCTTTGTCTCCACCGAAGGGCAATAACGAGGGCCTGTACTTTGTATTTGTCCGTTGAAAAGGGGTGAATCTGACAATCCTTGCCTCAGTACTTCGTGGCATTCTTGATTGGTATAACAAGTCCAACAAGGTAGTTGTTTCAGCTTCCTTGGTTCACTCATGTAGCTGAATTGATGGAAATCGTTCTCACCATCCTGACGCTCCATGTCTTCAAAATGCACCGTTCGCGCGTCAATTCTGACAGGAGTACCCGTCTTCATGCGATCCACACGGATGCCATGTCTTGAAATACTTTCACTCAAATGATACACCGCAGGCTCGGCACAGCGTCCGCCTGGCAGTTGATGTCGTCCGATATGCATCAGCCCATTCAAGAAAGTTCCCGCTGTGATGACCACGCTTTTCGCTCTGAACTCAACCCCCCAAACCGTAATTACGCCAACAGCTTCTCCGTTTTCTACTATCAATTCGTGGGCTTCATCTTGCCAAATGTCAAGAAGTGGGGTGTTGTCCAACACTTTTCGCCATTCCCAGATGTATTTTCCTCGGTCGCATTGTGCGCGAGGACTCCATACAGCAGGACCTTTACCCTTGTTGAGCATTCGAAATTGGATGGCAGTTGCGTCGGTAATGAGGCCCATCTGTCCCCCCAAAGCGTCAATTTCGCGAACGATTTGTCCTTTCGCTATGCCGCCAATGGCAGGATTGCAACTCATCTGTCCCACCTTGTTCATGTCCATAGTGATGAGACATGTACGGGCTCCCATGTTGGCAGATGCCGTTGCTGCCTCACAACCAGCGTGTCCACCACCTATTATTATAACGTCGTATTTGAATTTCATATTGATCAATTACCTTTCTTCTCCGTGGGCATTTCTTGTTTCTGCGAGCCTGACAAGGCCTTTTCGTTGCCCAAATCTGTTATCCTTTCGAATCGTTGTGTCATTGCGCAGGCATTATTGTAAATGTCTGATAAACAAAGAACACAATACATCGCAAAAGTACGCAATAAATTTTAATTATGACTTGATTACGAATTAAAAACCCTCTTTACTCCGATTTATTCAGTATATTTTATCTATCTTTGCGTCAAATTGTCGTGGAACATCCCGGTAGAACAATGGTAGGATTGAGTTCCTACCGCCCCTTATCTTTTTAAATTATGAATTATCTTAAACTTGGAACTATTTTATTCGTAGGACTTTTGTCCTCCCATGTGAGCATGTCACAAGTGTCTGATTTCGATTTGTCATCACAACGCAAGGAAAGTTCAGACGTACCAAAGTTGACAGGGCATCAAGTTGATCACAAAGGATTGATAATCAATCCAGTACCAAACTATCTCAGTCTATCCATTAGTGGAACACTTGACGTCACGGCTGGTGTCAAATTATCTACTAAACTCGGTCGGCAGAAACGAGATATCAAAGAGGATTTGTCCTTTCTCTCCTTGCAATCCGCTGGCTTTCCCTTGAACATTGCCTTGGAAAATACAGTTAAAAGCTGCAGCGTGAAGCCCGTCAGCGGCGCTTATTCGTTGCGCATTCACCAGCAAGGAATTGATATTGTGGGATATGATGATGCCGGTGTGTACTATGGCATCCAGACTTTGCGCCAGATTATGGAAAGCCCCATCGCACAAAACGGCAAGACCCTGCCTTATTTAGAGGTCAATGATTATCCCGTTTTCCCATACCGTGGCATCATTGAAGGATTCTATGGCACCCCCTGGTCACACAAGGTGCGCCTATCGTTGATTGATTTTTATGGCAAATACAAGTTGAACACCTATATTTACGGACCCAAAGACGACCCTTATCACAGTTCACCCAACTGGCGAAAACCTTATCCCGCGACCGAAGCTAAGAACATTCATGAGTTGGTAGAGGCCTGTGATAAAAATAGGGTAGAGTTTGTTTGGGCCATTCATCCAGGCAAAGACATTAAGTGGAATGAAGAAGATTACAACAACCTGAAGCACAAATTCGACCTGATGTACCAGCTGGGAGTTCGCTCGTTCGCCATCTTCTTTGATGATATCTCTGGTGATGGAACCAATCCAGCCAGGCAAGTAGAGCTGTTGAACCGCCTGACAAAAGAGTTTGTCAAGGTCAAAGGAGACGTCTCGCCACTCATCATTTGTCCCACAGACTATAGCCGGGCCTGGGCCAACCCAACGCCCGAAGGCAGCTTGTCGGTGTATGGCCGAACCTTAGACCCATCGGTGAGGGTGTTCTGGACAGGCGATGTTGTATGCAGTGACGTCACACGAACGACCTTAGCGTGGGTCAATTCACGCATCAAGCGGCCGGCTCTCTTTTGGTGGAACTATCCCGTGACCGACTATGTGCGCCACATCGTGTTGCAAGGACCCGTCTATGGACTTGAAAACACCGTCACCGCAGGCGAGATGACCGGTCTATTGAGCAACCCCATGGAGCATGGTGAGGCCTCTAAACTTGCCTTGTACAGTGTTGCTGACTATGCCTGGAACCCTACAGCCTATAACGCATTGGACAGTTGGGAACGCGGATTGGCGGTGATGGCACCGCAGGCTAAGGACGCATATCGCACCTTTGCTATCCATTCTGCCGACACAGAAACGGGTTATCGGCGTGACGAATCGTGGGAAACAACAACCTTCAGCCTGGATCATTACACCCCAAAACAATATGATGACCTCATGCGTGAGTTCGAAAAGATAGAGAAGGTGCCGGCACAGTTGGAACAAGGATTGGCCAATCGAGGACTGTTCAGCGAGTTGCGTCCATGGCTCACCGAGTTTGGCAAGTTAGGAACGCGAGGTAAAAATGCGTTGAAACTCATGGAGAAGTTTAAGCATGAACCCCCGGAAGCATTCTGGAACAGCTATGTGCAGAACCTCATGAGCGCGGAAGACAAGAAAGCTTACGACGCCCATCGGTCGGGAACCATGAAGCTACAGCCGTTCTATGAAAAGGCCATGGAGGACATGAGCGAGGCCTTCTACGAGCAACTCACGGGGAAAAAGTCAGCCGTACAGCGTCCCATCGGATCTTATCCCAGCGTATATACCACGCAGAGCAAGAACATGTTGGATGCCGATTCCCTCTCATTCTATCATTCAGGCGTAGGACAAAAGACGGGAGATTGGGTTGGACTGGACCTGGGAAAGGTGATGCCGATTTGGGAAGTTGACCTCAAACAAGGCCGCAATGCGACAGATGACGTAGATTATTTCGACCATGCCATCCTTGAATGCTCTGCTGACGGACAGACCTGGACCCCGCTTGTCGCTGACCTTCGGAAGCAGTACGATATTCATTGGATGGGGCAGGGCGTGCAGGGACGCTATGTGCGCTTGCGCAAACTTCCTTCAGAGAAGACCCATTGGCTGGCCATTCGCACGTTCAAGGTCAATCCTATCACGTTGTCACGCCTGGATTTTGACGTACAGACAGACCAGGGCGATGCGGCCATCCGTGCTTTTGATGAACAACCTTTGACCTCTTTCCATCTCGCTGGCACCCTTTCGTTCGACATTCCAAAGCATACGCAGCGTTATGTTTTGCTGATGAAGCTGCCAGAAAATCAGTCGGTGAAGGTGAAACAACATGACAAGAAGGGACGTGTGGTGGCAGAAACTACCGTTACCTCATCTTTCTATCAGTTTGATGTCTTGAAAAAAGCTGCCCGCCTATCCATTGAGGGCAATGCAGAAATTTTTGAAATCATTCGCAAGTAAACGAGTAAAAATAAGGTGTGCCATTCCAATGACACACCTTATTTTTATGCCGATACAGCGGCACATTGTTCCTTGTTTGGCCCCAATCAGCGGGCAGGTACTTCTTTTTTAGCTTGCGATGCTCGTGGTGATTTCTTCTTTTTGTTCACCTTGAACTTGTCAAATCCCAGTCCGTACACACCGATAACCGCACTCTGAGAGACAAAAGCCTCTGGGTCTATCTCGTCAATCGTTCTGAAAATCATGGACGACTCAGTTTGTTTGGCCAGCACGAAAAGCATTTTCATGTCGCGCCCCGAGTAAAATCCGTTGCCTGTGAGCGTGGTACAACCTCGTTGTACCGTCGTATTGATGGCCCTACCTATCTCTTCGTATTTTTCTGAGATGATGAAGAATTGAACCGACCGTCGGTTCATGTTCACCACTTTGTCCACGCAGGCCGAAGAAACAATGAGCACCACATAGCCATACAACACCTGCTCCCAGTCGTGCAACACCAGGTAGCTGGACGTGATGATGGTGATGTCGCAGAGCAAAATCACCTTTCCCAGCGAGATGTCATGATATTTGTTAATCATGGCCGCAATGACATCCGTTCCACCTGTACTGCCATTGCTCGACAATCCCATTCCGATACTCGACCCCATGAGCACAGCTCCCAGAATGGCCGCCATGAAAGGTTGGTCGTTGATGATTGCCTCATCGTGTGTCACTTGTCTGATGAGCCACACAAACATGGCGAACGTAAGGGCTGCATAGATGGTCTTGACGCAAAATCGCCACCCCAGAATCTTGAGCGCAAAGGCCAATAGGGTGGCGTTGATGACCAAGTAAGTGACCTCTACGGGAATATTAAAGCCCCAATAAATGATAGACGAGATACCTGTGATGCCGCCCATGCCGATGTGGTTGGGCAACAAGAAGACGGTTAAGCCCAAGCTACCCATGAG
Source organism: uncultured Prevotella sp. (assembly GCA_900547085.1). GTDB lineage: Bacteria > Bacteroidota > Bacteroidia > Bacteroidales > Bacteroidaceae > Prevotella. The sequence goes on along the minus strand of URFI01000026.1, from coordinate 861 downwards.
CATGGCCAGTGTGATGATGACGTAATCTTTCAATTCTGATTTCTTTTTTCTTGGCATGGTGAGTTTGTTTTTTTAGTGTCTTGTTATTCCTTGATGTACCTTGAATGGTACGAAATGAAGTCGTCGGCAAAGTTACGAAAAAGTAGTTTATCTGTAATGCGTTGCACCTAAAATGTGCTGATGATGTGTGAACCGTAACTCCAATGAAGCTGTTCTTGGGATGCGCTCGAGCCCTTTCCCGATAACGGTTTGATTATGTTTCGTGTAAAAATGTTCCATTTCTTTACTAAAAAATAGCCCTAAAATGGCACTTCAAAACTTTCAATATAGAAAAAATCAATAGGCAAGGAGGATGCAAACAAGCTGTCATGAAGCAAGAAAAATGAGATTTTAAGGCAAAAGCAATGCGTTTAAGGTGTTAGATGCATGATATTGCCCAATAATAAACATGGTATTGCGCGGAAAAAGCATGCAAATATCTGCCTAAAAGCTATGCTTTTGTGCTTAAAATAGCGTGTAAATAGAGGTATATTTGTGTCTTGATTTTGTAAGATATTGTATGTCAGTTGAATACAAATGTTGCTCATTTTGGGCGTATTTGGTACAAAGGTGAAGGCTGTTCGTAAATACGCAAATTATAAGAGAGTGTGTTGTCAAGATATTTCACTAGTAAGAGCATGTTCTATCGCGTTTTATAGCATAGCCTTCATGTTTCATCAAACGGTTGTTAAGTTCAGACATTATCATCATGTTTCACTGCATCACGCACCCAGCTGTGTGCGAATAAAATCAGATGTGCACCTTAAAAGTGTTAAAATCATGAAGTTCAGCCTTGCATATTGAAAAAACTCACTATATTTA
>URFI01000025.1 GCA_900547085.1 uncultured Prevotella sp. | reverse complement strand
TGATGCCCTTAAAGCATTGACTTTTCCCTGAAAAGTGGCGATGAAATCGGCCGATTTTGCACGGTTTTGGCAAAAAAGCACCTGATTTTCAGTCCTTATTTTGGCCGTTTTCTTATAAGTGTTTGTGAGTCAAAGGTATGTAAAAAGCTTCAAAATTCGCGTATTTCTAAGCAGAAGACTATCTTGTTCAAAATAATCGAAGCATACGAAAGCAAATGTAAAATAAATTCTGAATTGATTCTTGCTTTTTTGTTAGCTGTGGTTTCTGTAGATGCAGCTTTGCGTTTTTATGCAGTTCGCTTGTTCATTTGTGTTTGAAACACTCCATGGAGGCAAGTCGTTGGCGGTATGTAAGTTGATAAATCCCACTCCTGCTTTGCAAGTATAGGAAGCCGCATGTGAGTAATCAGCCTGCTTGCGAACAGCCGCGGCTTAAACCCTAAACAACCTTAAAAAACGTTCTATAAATCACTATTTTGCATAATTAAGCCTTAAAAAGGTGTGCTATTTGCGGAATTCTATATAAATTTGCAGCTAAAATCATAATCAGAAGTAAATGAATAGAAGATTTTTACCGCTTCTCATGCTGTGCTCAGTGGTGCTGCTGTTCGCTTCTTGTCTTAGTGACAATGATGATGGGGCATGACGATGCGGCCATTATAGCTTTCTCGGTTAAAAACGTGAAACGTTTGGTGCATACCAAATCGAGCAAAGGTGCCGACAGCACGTACATCACAACTTTTGCTGCAAGCGACTATCGGTTTTATATTGACCAAATCAACAGGGTGATTTATAATCCCGACTCGTTGCCGCTGGGAGTTGACGCTTCGAAAGTGGTAGCGACCATTTCGGCTAAGAATGCGGGTGTGATTGCCATCAAAAGTGCCAAAAGTGATTCGGTCAAATATTTCAATTCGGCCGATTCACTCGATTTTACCAAACCTCGTCAGGTTATCGTTTATAGCAATTCGGGTTCGGGTATGAATACCTATACCGTCCATGTAAACGTGCATCAGCAGGATGGTGACGTTTTCGTTTGGAACAATCAGGCGAAGAATGAGCCTAAGCTGGGCGAACTAACAGCCATGCGCTTGCTTGCGAATGGAGAAAACTTGTATGTCTTTGGCAACAAAGGATCGGAGCCAAAGCTCTATACGGCTGCACGAAAGGCGGCAAACCAATGGCAAGAAATCATGCCCAACATCCAGGTGACAAGTGACTTCTATCGTCAGATGGTATTGCAAGGCAACACGTTCTATGGCTATCATGACGGCCAAGTGGTGAAATCAGCTGACGCGAAAAACTGGTCTGTGGTGTCTACCATCGCACTGAAACAGCTGGTAGGTGCCAGCGATGCCAAGTTGTATGCCCTGGCTGAAGATCATAAAATATTAGTTTCGGCCGACAGAGGTGCTACCTGGGTGACGGAAACCTTGAGCCCCTCGAACGCGCTGTTGCCAGAGGCTGATTTGAATTTTGTAGTCCAACCCTCGAAGATCAATGCGGGTGCCAATCAGCTGTTCATGGCAGGAACCACCGACCAGCGTGTTGCGCAGTGGGGAAAGATTGAAGAGAACGATAAAAAGGCTGAAAATCAGCCTTGGACAAGTTATACGTCATCGGCCGGAAATCGGTTCGCATTACCCAACTTGACCAACCTTCAGGTGGTGAAATATGGCGACGCACTCGTGGCTATGGGTGGTGCCGGAAAAGGCGAGAGCAGCGGTGTGAAAGCGTTTAGTGAGATATATGGCAGCGTGGATGGCGGTTTGACGTGGAAAAAACACGCCACGTTGGTCTTCCCTAATGGTTTTCATTCTAGTGAAACATCGTTTGCCATGACGACCGATGCCGACCACTACCTGTGGATTGTCTGTGGAAAAACCGGACAAGTTTGGAGGGGGCGGCTCAACAAGTTGGGCTGGCCTGTGGTGAAAAGGGTGATTACTGAATAGTGATACAACATAACGAAACATGCGTCAAGGTCTGCTCTCCATATTGTTGCTCGTGGCCGCTGTGCAAATGCAGGCACAGGACGACGTGGAATATCGTATGGAGGTGGGGGCCGGAGCGGGCTTGGTGTCGTATCTGGGCGACTTCAATGGCAGCGTAGTGAAGAACATGCAGCCCACGGGTTCGCTGGTATGGCGATGGGTACTCAACCCCCGAATGGCCGTAAGAGCCAAGGGTAGCTATGGCAAGCTCAAAGGCTCGTCGGCCGATGTGCAGACTTATTACCCTGACATGCAGGCCAAACCTTACCAGTTTAATCATTCGTTGGGTGACCTGGGTGTTACCTTCGAATATAATTTTTGGCCATACGGCACGGGCAGAGACTATCGGGGAGCCAAACGGCTCACCCCTTTCATCTTCGGAGGTGTGGGAGGTACGTATGTTTCGGGTGGACCGAAAGATGTGTGGACTGCCCATGTACCTTTGGGACTGGGTGTGAAATACAAGCTTGGCGACCGTGTTAATATAGGATTGGAGTGGGCGGCACACTTCTCGTTGAGCGACAAACTCGACGGAGTGGTGGATCCCTATCTCGTCAAAAGCAGCGGACTGTTCAAGAACACCGATGGCTATTCGGCACTGCTGGTGACGCTTACTTATAGTTTCCAGGCCAAGTGTCGAACGTGTCATAATGATGCTGAATAACTGAATGACTACAAGAACAACGATGAATAACGAACTGGACATGAAACGTATCCCTACGCATGTCGCCATCATCATGGATGGTAATGGGCGTTGGGCAGCCGAACGTGACAAGGAACGCAGCTTCGGACACCAGGCAGGCGTGGATACAGTGCGCCGAATCACGTCAGAATGTGTCCGGTTGGGCGTTAAGTACCTCACGCTGTACACCTTCTCTACGGAGAACTGGAACAGGCCGGAAGATGAGGTATCGGCTCTCATGGGCTTGGTGTTGAGCTCTCTGGAAGACGAAATCTTCATGAAGAATAATGTCCGCTTTCGGGTCATTGGCGATGTAAAGCGTTTGCCGGAAAGTGTGAGAGCAAAACTTCGTGAGACGGAGGAGCACACCGCAGCCAACACAACCATGACCATGGTGGTGGCTCTAAGCTATTCGGCACGGTGGGAAATGACCCATGCGCTGCGAAATATTGTGTCAGATGTGCAGGCAGGACGTGTTCATACAGACGACGTTGATGAGGAATTGATAGGTCAGCGTCTTGAAACGTCTTTCATGCCCGACCCCGATTTGCTCATCAGGACGGGTGGAGAATTGCGGGTTTCCAACTTTCTGTTGTGGCAAATAGCCTATTCGGAATTGTATTTCTGCGATATCTATTGGCCCGACTTCAACGAGGCTGACCTGCACCGGGCCATCATGGACTACCAAGGTAGGCAGCGACGGTTTGGAAAGACAGAGCGTCAGATAGAAGACCTGATTAAGATTGATAATAATTCAACAAGATGAATCATATATATAAGGTGTTGATGGTAGCGACGGCAATCACCTGTGGGGTGACCGTTCATGCACAAGATAAGATTATACATCCTGACATCAATTACGCAGGAACGCCCCGGACAGTAGTCATTGGGGGCATTGCGGTGTCTGGTGTGCAGGGGTATGAAGACTATATGCTGTCGGGTATCTCCGGCTTGTCGGTGGGACAGACCATCACGGTGCCTGGTAATGACATTACAGATGCCGTGAAACGCTATTGGAAGCATGGCTTGTTTTCAGACGTTTCGATATCGGCCGACTCCATTGTGGGTAATAAGATTTATCTGAACATTTATCTACAAACGCTGCCACGCGTGTCTGAAATCAATTATATCGGACTGAAAAAGTCGGAACGCGAAGCCATGGAAACTAAATTGGGATTGCTCAAAGGAGGACAAGTAACACCCAATACCATCAGTAGGGCGAAGTTCCTGGCCAAGAAATACTTTGATGACAAGGGGTTTAACAATGCCGACATCGATATTATGCAGCGGGATGACGTGTCCAATAAGAACAGTGTAATCTTGGATGTCATCGTGGATAAGAAGGCAAAGATGCGCGTTCGGCACATTGAGATTGTTGGTAATGAGGCGCTCAGCGACAAGAAAATCAAGGGTTCCCTGTTCACCAAGGGCGCCTTTAAGAAGATTCATGAGTCGGGAAAGTTTGGCAATATCTTCAAATCAAAGAAGTATACGCCCGAAAGATGGAAGGAAGATAAGCGCAATCTCATCAAAAAATACAATGAATACGGGTTCCGCGATGCTGTGATTCTTGAAGACAGCGTGTGGAATGTGGATGACAAACACGTCAACATCCTGGTAAAAGTGGACGAAGGAACCAAGTATTACCTCCGCAATATCACGTGGGTGGGCAACACGGTGTACGCTACTGACTATCTAAATGCGCTGCTGGGCATGAAGAAAGGGGATGTGTATAATCAGACATTGATGTCTAAGCGTCTGACTGAAGATGATGATGCCGTGGGTAATAAGTATTGGAACAATGGTTATTTGTTCTACAACTTGCAGCCAACAGAAGTGAACATCGTGGGCGACTCCATTGACCTGGAGATGCGTATCACAGAGAATCAGCAGGCAAGACTCAATCATGTGCGCATCAATGGTAACGACCGACTGTACGAAAATGTGGTTAGACGCGAGCTAAAGACTAAGCCGGGCGATCTCTTCTCCAAAGAGGCACTCATGCGATCGGCACGTGAATTGGCATCCATGGGACACTTTGACCCGGAAAAGGTGAATCCAGATGTGAAGCCAGACCCAGAGAATGGAACGGTGGATATCAACTGGAACCTTGAACAAAAGAGCAATGATCAGATAGAATTCTCACTTGGTTGGGGACAAAATGGTTTGATTGGACGTGTGGGGTTGAAGCTGAATAACTTCTCTATCCGCAACCTTTTCAACAAGAACAGTGAGCGACGAGGCATCTTGCCCATTGGAGATGGTGAGGTGTTGTCATTGGGTGTGCAGACCAACGGCCGCTTTTATCAGTCGTACAACATGAATTATTCAACCAACTGGTTTGGAGGTAAGCGACCTACCCAATTCTCCGTCGGTGCTTATTATTCAAAGTCAACGGGTGTGTCCGACAATTTTTACAACAGCTCATGGCGCAACAATTACATGAATTACATGTACGGGTACGGAAACTATGCTTACAATAATTACGAAAACTACTACGACCCTGACACCTACATCAAGATGATGGGAGCCAGTCTGGGTTGGGGTAAGCGTCTGAGATGGCCCGACGACTACTTCACGCTGTCGGTTCAGCTTGCCTATACACGCTATATGTTGAAGAACTGGAGGTACTTCCTGATGTCGACCGGTAATGCCAATAACCTGAACTTAAACCTCTCCATCAACCGTACCTCAACGGACAACCAGCTGTTCCCACGTCGCGGATCGGAGTTTACAGCATCGGTTTCGCTCACACCACCATGGTCTAAGTGGGACAAGAAAGACTATGAGAACTTGGCACTGAACCGCCAATCAAGTACTTTCCTGGCAGAACAACAGGAAAAATACAAATGGGTAGAGTATCATAAGTGGAAATTCAAGGCCAAGACTTATACGGCTTTGTCAGGCGGACAGAAGTGTTTTGTCTTGATGACGCGTGTGGAATTTGGACTCTTGGGCAGCTATAATCGGTTTAAGAAATCACCCTTTGAGACCTACTATGTGGGTGGTGACGGCATGAGTGGCTATTCTACCGGCTATGCGGAGGAAACCATTGGACTGCGTGGTTATGAAAACGGCTCGCTGACACCTTACCTATACGAGGGCTATGCATACGACCGCATGTCGCTGGAGCTTCGTTATCCATTCCTCTTAGGTAACACCACCATCTATGGACTGGGCTTCATTGAGGCCGGAAACGCTTGGAATGACACCCGTAAGTTCAATCCCTTCGACATGAAGCGTAGTGCCGGACTTGGCGTACGCATCTTCCTTCCCATGGTGGGCTTGATGGGTATCGACTGGGCCTACGGCTTTGATAAAGTGTTTGGAAAGAAAGGTGGTGGTCAATTCCACTTCATTCTCGGTCAAGAATTTTAAGGAAGTTAAAACAGGTTTGCCTGTGGTTAAATACTCTTTCGTGGCTAAACGAAAGGACATTACACAACGTCCATCTAATAATACAATTATAATAAAGGAGAGCTGATGAAGAAAATAATATTGATGAGCCTGATGTTGATGGCGACATTAGGCATCGGTGCGCAGAAATTCGCACTGGTTGACATGGAATATGTGCTGAAGAATATCCCCGCATACGAACGTGCCAATGAGCAATTGAACCAGGTAAGCAAGAAATGGCAGGCTGAGGTGGAAGCTCTGAATACGGAAGCAACCACGATGTATAAGAACTATCAGAACGAGGTAGTGTTTCTCTCGCAAGAGCAAAAGAAGGCTCGGCAGGAGCAAATCATGAAGAAAGAGAAGGCTGCCAGCGAGCTGAAACGCAAGTATTTCGGGCCAGAAGGCGAACTGTTTAAGAAGCGTGAGAGCCTGATGACCCCCATCCAAGAAGAGATATACAACGCCGTAAGGGATATCTCCGAATTGCGTGGATACTCATTGGTCGTTGACCGTGCGTCCAATTCGGGCATTATCTTCGGCTCACCCAAGATAGACATCAGCAACGAAGTGTTGCAGAAACTGGGTTATTAGAATTAATAATTAATCAAATAAAGAACAAAAGAAAATGAAAAAGCTTATTTTAATGTTGATGCTTTTTGCACCAATGTCGATGTTTGCACAAAAGTTTGGTCATCTGAACTCACAGCAGGTAATGAACGACATGCCTGAATTTGTGAAGGCACGCGGTGAGATTGAAGCCACTGCCAAGCAGTATGAGAATGATTTGAAGGCCATGCAAGACGAATTGCAGCGCAAGGCTCAGGAATATGAGAAGACGAAATCGACCATGAATGCCACGAAGCAAAAGGAGACAGAGGATGAGTTGATGAAGCTGAATGAGAAGATTCGCACGGCTTACAACGACAACTCTCAGGCTTTGCAGAAGGCTCAACAAGAGAAAATGCAGCCTATCACGGCTAAGTTGGTCAACGCCATTCAGGCCGTAGGTAAGGCAGGAAACTATGTTTACATCATGGACATCACATCCGGCATCCCTTACATCAGCCAAACGCTGAGCGAAGATGTCACCTCAAAGGTAAAGGCTGAGTTGGCCAAGACAAAGTAATTTGAAGTGTTCCAACTCGCTTCCTAGGGTTCATTAACATTGAAAGAACCAATTGATGGGACGCGTCAACTTGGAGAAAACTTACAATTAAATAGAAAAAGGAGTTGGCAGACAAGGGCTGATGTGCAAGACACAGACAATTGTTTGCTAACTCTTTTCAGTTTTTTTCATACGGCAAATGGCGATTACTTGTGACGGAATGCCGCATGAAAGAATGAACAAGAGGAGGGAAAGGTAACCCTCCGGCAAAAACAACATAAATCATTAGACGATGAAAAAGCAACTCTTATTTCTATTTTTATTGATGATGCCCTTCGTGGCACAGGCCCAACAAATGCTGCCGAAGTTTGGTTATTTCAACTTAAGCACCTTGATGAAAGCCGTTCCTGAGTATGCTACGGCTCAGAAAAACATTGCTGACCTGCGCGTAAAGTATGATGCTGAAACCAAAAGGTCGGAGGATGAGTTCAATAAGAAATATGAAGAATTTCTCGATGGTCAACGTGATTTCGCACCAACCATCATGCAGAAACGCCAAGCCGAACTGCAAGATATGATGGAAAAGAACATCGCATTTAAGAAAGAAGCCCAACGGTTGCTGGCACAAGCCGAACAAGATGCCATGGCACCTGTCAAAGGAAAAGTGCTTGATGCCGTACGGAAGTTGGGGCAGCAGCGTGGTTATGCCTTCATACTGAACGCCGATGGCGATGCAGTGCCCTACATAGACATAGCTTACGGCGTCAACCTCAATGACGCAGTGCTGAGCCTCTTGGCACACGGAGGCAAGTAATCACGGCAGACACCCTATGACTCAACTGCCTCAAACGCCAGGCCCCATCGGGGTGTTCGACTCTGGTTATGGCGGACTGACCATTCTTCATGGCATCCGTCAGTTGCTGCCCGAATACGATTATGTGTACCTGGGCGACAATGCCCGTGCGCCTTATGGAACGCGTTCGTTCGATGTGGTGTACGAATTCACGCGGCAAGCGGTAGTCAAACTTTTCGAAATGGGATGCCATCTCGTCATCTTGGGGTGCAACACCGCGTCGGCCAAGGCACTGAGAACCATCCAGCAGCATGATTTACCCTCGCTCGATTCCCACAGAAGGGTACTGGGCGTGATTCGTCCAACGGCCGAAGTTATTGGCAGTCTCACCAAGAATCGTCACGTGGGGCTGCTGGCTACCGAGGGAACGGTGAAGAGTAAGAGCTATCAACTCGAGATAAAAAAGTTTTTTCCCGATATACAAGTTTCAGGAATTGCCTGCCCTTTCTGGGTCCCATTGGTTGAATACAACGAGGCAGACAGTCCGGGTGCCGACTATTTTGTCAAGAAGCGACTGGATGCGTTGGCACAGAAAGATCCCCTGATCGATACGATTATCTTAGGCTGTACGCACTATCCGCTGCTCATGCCCAAGATAGAGAAATACAAACGGCCTGGTGTTCGCATCATCGCCCAAGGCGAATATGTGGCCAATAGCTTGAAAGACTATCTGAAACGCCACCCCGAAATGAACGAAAAGTGTACGAAAACAGGTTCTTGCCAATATTTTACAACCGAAAACCCCATGCGTTTTCAAGAGCAAGCCCAAGTGTTTTTACATGAAAAAATCCAGGTAAATCATGTTGATTTAGCTTGATTTTCCAGGATTGTATCACTAAACTAACCAGAAAACAAGCGTGGGCTTCCCGAATCATATCCTACCTCATTCATGACCAACAAACTCTTCACAACCATGGCTGCTGCATCCTTCTTGGGGTGTGGCACCGCTTGTGCGCAGCAGAAAGACAGCCGCCCCAACGTCATTGTCTTCATCGTTGATGATATGGGATGGCAGGATACGTCGGTGCCGTTTTGGAATCAGAAGACACGCTACAACGAGATGTACGACACACCCAACATGGAGCGGTTGGCCAGTCAAGGCATGATGTTCACGCAGGCATACGCCTGTCCGGTCAGTTCGCCCACGCGTTGCAGCTTGATGACGGGCATGAACATGGCACGTCACCGTGTTACCAACTGGACTTTGCAGCGGGATGTGATGACGGATGCCAGAAACGACAGCGTGAAGCCTGCCGACTGGAACTGCAACGGCATTGCGCAGGTGTCTACGGTTGCTCATACCACCACGGCTAAGTCGTTCGTCCAGCTCCTAAAAGACAATGGCTATCACACCATTCATTGTGGGAAGGCGCATTGGGGAGCCATCGACACGCCGGGAGAGAATCCGTGTCATTTTGGCTTCGAGGTCAACATCACGGGCACGGCTGCCGGTGGTTTGGCCACTTACCTCAGCGAATTGAATTACGGTCACACCAAGGATGGAAAGCCATATGCGCTCAATGCCATCCCTGGGCTGCAAGCTTATTGGGGAACAGGAACGTTTGCAACGGATGCTCTCACCAAGGAAGCCCTCAAGGCACTTGACAAAGCCAAGCGTTACAAGCAGCCATTCTATCTCTACATGTCGCACTATGCGGTGCATATCCCTATTGACAAGGACATGCGTTTCTTCCCTAAATATGTCCGCCGGGGGCTTTCTGACAAGGATGCTGCCTACGCTTCGCTGGTTGAGGGCATGGACAAGAGCCTGGGCGACATCATGGATTGGCTCGAAAAGAACAAGGAAGCCGACAACACCATCATCATCTTTTTAGGTGATAACGGTGGACTGGCCTCTTCTCAGCAGTGGCGCGACGGACCGTTATACACCCAAAACGCTCCTTTGAAAAGCGGAAAAGGTTCGCTCTATGAAGGGGGAATCCGAGTTCCCTTCATCGTGAAATGGAACGACGTGGTGAAGGCAGGCGTGCGAAACGATGCCAGCATTATGGTAGAAGATTTGTATCCTACCATCCTTCACATGGCACAAATCACCCATTACCAGGTGCCACAGACCATTGATGGTATGGACTTGGTGCCCTCGTTGCAAGGACGTACAGACAAGGCTCTGCAACATAGAGCCATCGTATGGAACGTACCGAACGTATGGGATGGCTCCGGACCGGGCATCAGTCTTAACTGTGCCATACGCCAAGGGGATTGGAAACTGATTTATGACTATCCAACGGGTCGGAAAGAGTTGTACCATATTTCCTCGGACATTGGGGAAAAAGAAAATGTGGCCGGGCAGAATCCGCAGAAAGTGAAGGAGCTTTCTGTGTTGTTGGGCAAGAAGTTGCGCGGCATGAATGCCCAGCGTCCCATGCTGATTCGTACGGGTAAGCCTTGCAAGTGGCCGGACGAAGAATAGTCTGTTTTCTTCTTTTTTGTCCTGAAAAATGACAATAAAATGCCTTTCGTAAACTCCTGAACTAGAAAGGACGACGGTGTAAACTGTGCGTTTTGATGGCGTTGAAAGTCAAGACAACCCGTATTTTGAACAAAAAGCATAGCGATAGTCTCGTTTTTTACACCCTTTTGGGCGACAATTGACATGGGTTCGTGGTGCAAAAGCATTGTGTTTGGCAGGTAAACTCAATGCTTTAATACTCCTAAATGGCGTCTTTTGATGTTTAATAATATCGAGTTCTTTGTAACACGTTGTTTCTTTGCGAGTTATAAAACTTGCGCATAATTCGCGTATTTACGCCCAACTGGTTGGCTGGTTGTAAATAATGCAAGGAGAAAGGAGGTGTTGTCAAAAGAAATGACAGGGTGAGTTTGTCTGCGTTCGGAATGTTCTGTATAGGTATAAACGAGGTGTACGCTCGCTTCTTTTTCCTATTTTGATGCGTGATAAGCCGATGAGGAGTGGCCTATCGGTAAAAGAAAAAATCCATAGACCCATGATAACAAGAAGTCATGGGTCTATGGAAATAGCCTAAACAACACTATTTTCGGTCGGCTTTCAGGCGCTCTGCCATGGCTCTTCCCAGTTCTTCGCACTGGCTGCGTACGTCTTTTGACATGGCTTGTTTCATTTCTACGGGCGTTCCCACAGGCTCAAATTTGAGCTTAGTGTCTACCCATTCGGCAATGGTGGGTACGGCTTTGCTGGCCCATCCATAGCTGCCAAACCATCCGATGTAATGATTCTTGATGTCGTGGTTGGCTATTTCAGACAGCAGTTCGGACATCTCGTGGTACAAACCGTTGTTGTAAGTTGGTGCTCCCACAATCAATCCGCGGTAACGGAAGATGTCACGGAGGATGTAAGAGTGGTGCGTCTTCGAGATGTTGTACATGCAAATGTTCTTGATGCCGGCCTGACTGGCTGCTCTTGCGATGGTTTCTGCCATGCGTTCGGTGTTGCCATACATGGTTCCGTAGCAGATGACGATGCCCTCATCGGTTTCGTATTTGGACATTTTGTCATAGAGGTCTACTACTTTCGATGCCTCCTGATGCCATACGGGGCCGTGGGTGGAGCAGATGTAATCAATCTGTTGATCGGCCAACTTCTTCAAGGCGTTCTGCACGGGTACGCCATATTTTCCTACGATGTTGCTGTAATAGCGCACCATCTCCAACCAAGCCCAGCTGGTGTCTATCTCTTCGTCCAGGATACCGCCATTCAATGCGCCGAAACATCCAAAGCCATCGCCCGAGAACAGCATGTGGTCAGTCTCGTCGAGCGTCATCATCGTTTCGGGCCAGTGCACCATGGGCGTCATGAAGAACTTCAACTTGTGATGACCAAGGTCTATCACTTCGCCATGTTTCACTTCAATCGTTTGGTCTTTGATGCCGTAGAAGCCGGCCAACAAATCGAAGGTTTTCTTGTTACCGATGACTTGTATGTTGGGATAATACTTCTTCAGCAGTCCCAAAGAACCGCTGTGGTCGGGTTCCATGTGGTTCACTACGAGGTAATCGATGGGCCGGTCGCCCAGCACCTCATGCAGGTTTTCGATGAATTGCGTGAAGAAATCCACTTGAACAGCGTCGATGAGGCACACTTTTTCGTCGTCTATCAGGTACGAATTGTATGAAACACCCGCAGGCAGAGGCCACAAGCCTTCAAACAAAGACTTGTTGCGGTCGTTCACACCTACATAATAGACTTTATTCTTGAGTTCTATCATATTTGAATTTATTATGTGATTAATGAGGTAATATCTGCTTATCCTTTTGCCAATTCGACTTTCATCTGGTTGGCAAAACTGGTATCAACGTAGTTGTGTATGCTCTTACAGCTCTCCGAGGCGAAGCGTAAACCGTGGCTGATGATTTGATCCCATTGCTTCTCCGACAGGCCTTGTTCCAGCATCTGGCGCGTAATGCCATGTTTGAGCAGCCCGAACAATACGCCTGCATTGAAGTTGTCGCCGGCTCCGATGGTGCTCACCGGGGCTTCATCAGTCACGGGGTAGGCCTTGTGGAAATTGTTTTCTGCGAACAATTGCACGGCTTCGGCTCCTTGTGTGTAAATAAACCGTTTGCAGTAGAATGATATTTCGGCCTGATATACTTTGGCTGCGTCGTCAAGTTTGTACAGCGTTTGAAAGTCTTCTCTGCTGCCTCTGACGATGTCGGCATACTCCAAATTCTCCAACAGATTAGGGGTGATGCGCATCACGTCATGCTGATGAGCCGGTCTGAAATTGACATCGTAGTAAATGATGGCGCCATGATTGCGGGCATAGTCGAGCAATCCGATCACTTGAGGTCTGATCACGGGGTTGACGGCATAGTAAGAACCGAAGATAACGATATCGTCTGGTTGGATATCTGGGAAGGCAAAATCGAGTTGGTCGTGGGGATGATCTTTGTAAAAAAGGTACTCCGCATCGTTCTTCTCGTTGAGAAAAGCCAGGGAGATGGGCGATTTGCTGTCGGGAAAGGTGTTTACATGACTGGCATCTACGCCGTTCTGTTCCAGGAAACGGTGAATCATGTTCCCCACACGGTCGTTCCCTGTCTCGCTGATGAACGTGGTGTGAACCCCCGATCGCCCCAATGAAATAAGGCCATTGAACGTCGAACCACCGGGATAAGCCCCGATGGGCTGGTCGTTTTTGAAAATAATATCGAGCACAGTCTCGCCGATACCTATTACCTTACGCATAACATACTTGATTTTGCTCATGCAAATATACGGTAAATAGGTAGTAACTCAAAATAAAAAGAAGTATTAAATTTTAAATCTGTCTAAATTGATTATCTTTGCAAACCACTAACTTGGTTAGGCTTGCATTCGTTGAATGCAGGTTTGACGCTGAGCTGTGTAAGAATTAAATCATGCTGAATTATCATACTTTTGTGCTCGATAACGGTCTGCGAATCATTCATCGTCCTTCGCAATCGTCAGTAGTTTATTGTGGATATCAACTCAATGTGGGTTCAAGGGATGAGGAACCTGGTGAAGAGGGCATGGCGCATTTCTGCGAACATGCCACGTTCAAAGGGACGCAGCGGCGTCGTTCATGGCACATCATTAACAGTTTGGAGAGCGTGGGAGGCGACCTCAACGCCTTCACCAACAAGGAAGACACGGTTTATCATGTGGCCATTTTGAAAGAACATGTAGCTCGAGCCATCGACATCCTGACGGATATTGTGTTTCACAGCACCTATCCGCAAGCAGAACTGACAAGAGAAAAGGAGGTGATTTGCGATGAAATCGAGAGTTATAACGACTCTCCGGCCGATTTGATATACGATGATTTCGAGAATACCATTTTCCAAGGACATCCTCTTGGACACAATATTTTGGGCACAACCGATACGGTTCGCTCCTTCATGACGGCCGACACGCAGCGCTTTACGCAGAAGTTTTATCGGCCGGAGAATGCCATTTTCTTCATTGACGGTGACGTCTCGTTCGACAAAATCGTCAAATTGCTCTCCAAAGCTACCGCAGACATGCCGAAAAATGCACCTGTAATGTCCGCAAATCACCATCGTCAGTGGCCCAACAGCAACGACCCTATCGTCATTGTGCGTAAGAAAGACACGCATCAGGCGCATGTTATGATGGGCAATCGTGCGTATGACATTTACCATCATGAGCGGATTCCGCTGTATTTGCTGAACAATATCCTGGGTGGTTCTGGCATGAATGCCCGCCTCAACCTGTCTCTTCGCGAGCATCATGGGTTGGTTTATACCGTTGAAAGCTCGATGGTGAGCTACACTGACACTGGGTTGTGGTGCCTATACTTTGGCTGTGACCCACACGATGTGCCGAAATGCCAGCGACTGGTGCGCAAAGAGTTGGATAGAGTGATAGAACAACCGTTGACTGATTACCAACTCAAGGCGGCTAAAAAACAAATAAAAGGGCAGATAGGTGTGGCTTGTGACAACCGTGAAAGTTTCGCTTTAGACTTTGGGAAGACCTTCCTACACTACGGATACGAGAAAGATATCAATTGGTTGTATGAGCAAATCGATGCTGTTACCTCACAAGAAATCCAGCAAGTGGCACAAGACATCATGGCTGCGGACAAGCTTACCACGTTGATTTTTCAGTGACAAGCCCTCTAAAAATAAGCGGATATGAGAAGCAAAACAGGCTGCTTTTGTAAGTAACATCATTGGGTTACCTGCAAAAACAGCCTGTTTTATATTCGTATTGCGCTGCGTTTCCTTATTTCATGGCCCAGTAAGTGCCGTCATTCACAGCCATGTGTACCTGATAAACACCTGCTTCAGTCAAAGCAACATCCATCTTTTTGCCGTTTGGCAGGGTGGCTTTGATGGTTCCATCCTCATTGAAACGGAACAACTCTGTTTGCTTTCCGTTGGCTACTTGTGACCAAGAGTCGGTAGACTTGTCGTACAAGAACTTCGTTACCTCACCAGTTGGTGCCGTAATCTCATAGCCGTCTTTCAGGGTTTTCACAGCATAATACTTGCCATCTTGGCCCATCACTTGCTTTGTCTTGCCGTTATTGGCCATTGGGTTGTCACCTGTCCAGAACTCAATGGTGTTGAGTACCAGGATGTCGGCAGTTCCGCAGATGCCATAGGCCGGTGAGATAATCAGGAAGATGATTTCGTTTAGGAACTTACTGTTTGTGGCTGTTTTGTTCCAACTCAACAGCTTGTTGAACAGACCGAAGCTTCCGATGCAAG
>URFI01000024.1 GCA_900547085.1 uncultured Prevotella sp. | reverse complement strand
TCCACAACATTAAACAGCGAATCGGCACGCTTTTCCTGACCGAACAACATGCCATAAAATTTCATCCACTCGGCTCTACCCAACGGAGAAGTTTCCATATAATCGGCCATCTCAATGATGGGCGTACCCAATTGCGTCAACTTTCCATAACCACCGCTGTTTTCAAAAGGTGACAAGAACAACGCCTGCGGCCTCAATTCGATGATTTTTTCCAACTGTGGTGCCATGCCTTCACCACAATCCACAATCTTTCCCGATTGTACCCGCTCATGAATGGAAGGTATTAGGATATATTTCAAGTCGGCAACGCCAACAATTTGATTCAAACAACCTAAATATTCCAGCAGTTTGCAGTGAGCTGTCGTAAAGACAACGCTGCGCATTAAAGGTGTATAAACCAACGTTCCTTCGGGCAAATGATTCACTCGAGCCGAATCTTTCCTATCCACCAGCACATAAGTATGCAGCGTCTTGCCCTCCTGCCATGGGTCAACCAGTGTAACAACCGTATACAATTGGTGCTTCACAACCTTAATATGTTGGGCATACTTGAATGCCAATGGCTCCCCATCGCTCGAACTTTTCGCCCCACTGCCATGTCGGCAACCCGCCAATGACCGTTAAGAGGACAAAAGCTCCAAACCAACGCAAAATAAATTTATTCTTCATGTCTTTTTGTTCTATACATGATGCAACATGCCATGCCAAAACACGATACAAAAATACAAAATTATCGAACAATAGCTACAATGATGTGCCACGATTTTTCAATCTTTCCACCACTTTGTGCGCCCGTCATACAAGAAGGTAAAAAGATGTTTTTCACTATTTTTGTGTTATAATTTTATTTGTAACAAAAAAAATCATATCTTTGCCCAATATAACTATAACTAAACACTCAATTAACCATGGAAGAAGAAAAAGAAAACGTCATGGGCGGTCGGCTGAATACCAAGAAGCTGTTTACCTTCTTAGGAATCATAGCCGTGACCGCCATCGTATGGAACCTCCCCATTGATACCTTCGGCATCGATGGATTGACCGTCATTCAGCAGCGAATCATCGCCATTTTTGTGTTCGCCACCCTGTCGTGGATCACCGAAGCCGTGCCTTCGTGGGCCACCTCATTAGCCATCATCACCGTGATGTGCTTAACTGTTTCCAACAACAGTCTTGCCATGTTCAAGGGCGAAGAGAATGAAGTATTCGGCACCTTGCTCAAATCAAAGGAGATTATGGCCACCTTTGCCAACCCGGTCATCATCCTGTTCTTGGGCGGATTCATCCTCGCCATTGCAGCGACAAAATCGGGATTGGATGTTCTTTTGGCCCGTAACCTCATCAAACCGTTCGGACGCAAGAGTGAGAACGTACTTTTAGGGTTCCTCCTTATCACCGGCATTTTCTCCATGTTTGTCAGCAATACTGCCACGGCAGCCATGATGCTCACCTTCCTCACCCCTGTATTCGCAGCCCTTCCACCCAACGGTAAGGGGCGCATCGCACTGACTATGAGCATCCCTGTAGCCGCCAACCTTGGCGGTATGGCCACGCCCATCGGCACACCACCGAACGCAATCGCACTACAAGCCCTCAACGACCCTGAAGGATTGAACATGGGCATCAGCTTTGGTAACTGGATGGCATTTATGTTTCCATTAGTCATCATCCTGCTGTTCATTTCGTGGCGCACCATCTTGAAGTTCTTCCCCTTTACCCAAAAGACCATTGAGTTGGAAATCAAAGGGCGCATACAGAGCGGATGGCGCATGTGGGTAGTAAGCGGAACTTTCATCATCACCATTCTTCTCTGGCTCATCCCAGGCAAGATTACCGGCATGGACTCTAACACCGTGGCTATGGTACCTATGGGTATTTTTGCTATTACGGGCGTCATTACAGGTAAAGATTTGCAAGAAATCAACTGGAGTGTTATCTGGATGGTGGCCGGCGGATTTGCCTTAGGCCTTGGCATGAACGGTTCTGGCTTGGCCGACCGTGCCATCGAGAGCATTCCTTTCAAGGAATTCAGTCCGGTAATCATACTGATTTTGTCGGGATTGATTTGTTATTTCTTGTCCAACTTCATCTCCAACACTGCAACAGCGGCCTTGCTGGTTCCGATATTGAGCGTTGTATGTGCAGGCATGGGCGACACCCTCAATTCCATTGGCGGCACATCTACGATATTGATCGGTATTGCCATCGCTGCTTCTTCAGCCATGTGCTTGCCTATCTCAACGCCACCAAACGCCATCGCCTATTCAACAGGACTGGTCAAGCAGAACGACATGCTCAAGGTGGGCTTAACTATGGGTATCATCAGCATGATATTGGGTTACGCACTCCTGTTCTTTATTGGCGAGACCCATTTGTTGTAGCATAGCAAATTGATCACCATGTCACGCTGTAGGCATCCTACCCCAGCGGTATCATGGATGTGAATATTCTTGACAAGTATCCGCTTCATATTTGGCTTATTTACAAACAACAATCGTTTCGTTGCAAATAAGCCAAATATGAAGCGGCTTTCAGATGTACCTGTGAGCCAATACGTTATGGTTAACAATCACACTCAGGGGGTTGTTTTTCAAGCTTTTCTTCATTAAAAGCATTGCTTCAAGGCTGCAATCTGCATGCTTTTGCAAAGCAAGAGCATGAAAATTGAGCACCAAAATGATGCATATAAGCTAATAAAAGCTATGCGCTGAAGGTGAAAATCGCATTTTCAGCCCCAATTATCTCTTATTTGCATCCTGTTTGCCTATTGATTTTTTCTAGATTGAAAGATTTGAAGTGCCGTTTTTGGGGTATTATTTGGTAAAAAAAGTCAACGACATGCGCCATCTTCCACCCATTACTCTCTATTTAAACGACTAACGGCTGCGGATGGAAGTATGTCATCCATCTATTACATTTGCCATGTATGTAAACGTCATCGGTCCCAGTTAAGCGATTCAACTGCGGCCGATTTTTTGGACATCCTTATGGATGATGGGACAAACGTTTACTGTATTTTCTTGTAACTGAACACCGCCCACACATCGATGACGATGGCGAACACAAGCAAGATGAGCAGGTCTTGGGCTATGGAAGCCAAGTTGCCCCCTCGAATAAACACCGTTCGCATGCCCTCGATGAAGTAGGTCACGGGGTTAGCCAGCGTCAACTTCTGCGCCCAATCGGGCATACTGGCCACGGGAGTGAATAGTCCACTGAGCATCATAACAAACATAATGATGAAAAACATCACGAACATGGCTTCCTGCATAGCATCACTATAGTTGGAAATGATGAGTCCGATGCCGCTGAATATCAAGGCCAGGAGCATGGACAAGAGAAATATCAGCACAATGTTGCCTGCCGGAAAAATGCCAAAAACCAGCCAAGCCAGGAAAATACACTCTATGATGACAACAGCTGATATGATCCAATAGGGAATCATTTTTGAGAGAATAAACTGGAGTTTGCTCACAGGCGTCACGTTCATCTGCTCAATCGTACCGGCTTCTTTTTCGCTGACAATGTTTAAGGCCAAGAGAAAACCACACAGCATGATGACCACCAACGACATCAGGGCAGGAATCATGAACAGCTTGTAGCTCTTGTGAGGATTGAACAGTGCCACGGTAGAGAACGGCGACTCCATCGGTTTGACTTGTCCGTCCTGCAAGTTTTGGTTCACAATCTGGGCCAAATATGCCGATCCCATGCCACCCTTGGTGCCATCCACGGCATTGGCAGAGATGAAAACCTGTGGCTGTAGTCCGTTCACATGGTCACGCTCGTAGTAGTGAGGAATGGTGAGTACCACGTCGGCATCATTCCTTTCGATGGCCTGCATGGCCTCTTCATTGGTCTGAGCCATACCCGAGAACTTGAAATAGGGCGATGATTGGATGCGCTGCACCAAGCGTTGCGACAGCGTACTGTGATCGTTATCAACCACGGTGATATAGATGTTCTTCACCTCCATACTGGTAATCCACGGAAACACCAGCATGATGGCGATTGGAAAAAACAGTATCAGCTTGGGAATGAATGGATTGTGCCGAATCTGGATGAATTCTTTTTCAATGAGATAGGACAGTGTCATGACAGTCTGATTTTAAATTTCTTCAACGCAACGGCTAACAATACAACGGCCATGGCTGTGAGTACAGCCAGTTCTTTGTACACCATCTGCACATCAACGCCCATAATCATCAGTTTCTTCATGGCCGACACATACCATCTGGCTGGGATGATAGCCGAGAGATAACGCAGAATGGCCGGCATACTCTCGATGGGATAAATCATTCCAGAGAGCATCGTGCTCGGCATCATGAGCAACATACCCGACATCAGCAAGGCCACTACTTGCGTGTTGGCAACCACACTGATGAGCAATCCCAAAGCCAACGACAACAGGATGTACAGCAACGAAACACCAAAGATGAGTGCCACGTTGCCCGCAATGGGCACGGCAAGGATAAACTTCGAGATGAGTAGGATGCTGATGAGTATCAGGATGGACAGTACAAAGTAAGGCACAGCCTTGGCTATCATGATGTACAGCGGCTTGACAGGCGATACCAGGAGCACCTCCATCGTACCTCTTTCTTTCTCACGGACAATGCTCACCGAGGTCATCATGGCGCAAATAAGCATCATGAGCATACCCATGGTGCCAGGAACAAAGTTGTATGCACTCTTCATCTGTGGATTATACAGCAGTTGGGTGTTGACGGCAGGTCTGCTTTCTCCATGCATTTCTCTCGTTAGTTCGTCCATAACGATTTGTTGGGCATACGACACCTGCTGTTCAGCGATGTTCGGATCCGTATAATCAGCGATGAATTGGACGCCAACCAGACCGCTATACCGATTGTTTCCGAAATCGGGAGAGAAAGCGATGGCCATGTTCACCTTGTTGTCTGACAGCAATTGTTTGGCCTCTTTCGTCGTTCCAACCGTATGAGTGACAATGAAATTGCCCGACGCATCCAGGCTGTGAACCACTTGTTGCGTACGACTATCCATCGAAGAAGTGACAATGGCCACCTTCACATCCTTGATGTCGGTGGTGATGGCGAAGCCAAAAATGAGCATCATCACTACCGGCATGCCAAAGAGAATCAGCATAGTGCGCCGGTCTCTCATGATATGTTTCGTTTCTTTGATGACAAATGAGTTAAACTGATTCATTCTTTTTCTCGCTAAACATTATTCTCCACGGGTGGCTTGGCGTGCCAATAGCGTAAACACCTCATCCATATCGTTGCAACGGTATGTTCGTTTCAGCTCGTCGGGTGTACCCATGGCACGAATCTTTCCATCCACCATAATGGAGATTCGGTCACAATATTCGGCCTCATCCATATAGTGCGTGGTGACAAACACGGTGATACCGCGCGCCGAAGCAGCATAGATGAGTTCCCAAAACTGTCGCCTCGTGGCCGGATCCACACCCCCAGTAGGTTCATCCAGGAACACCACTTCGGGTTCGTGGAAGATACTTACCGAGAAAGCGAGCTTCTGTTTCCACCCCAATGGCAACGACTTGACCAGTGAATCGCGATGCTCCTCGAAATGCAACTGCTTGAGCATGTCGTCCATCTTGGTGGCAATGGCTTGCTTACTCATGCCATAGATGCCGCCAAAAAGCTTGATGTTCTGAGCCACGGTCATATCTTCATACAGAGAAAAGCGTTGACTCATGTAGCCAATGTGCTTCTTAATCTGCTCCGAATGCTTGCGTATGTCAAATCCAGCTACCTTACATTTGCCGCTTGTGGGCTTGTTCAATCCCGTAAGCATGTGCATGGCAGTGGTTTTTCCAGCACCGTTTGCGCCTAAAAAGCCAAAGATTTCGCCACGATGAACGCTGAAAGAAATGTCGTCAACGGCATGGAACGTCCCAAAAGCCTTGACCAAATGTTCGACCTGTATCACATCTTCCGCCTTCTCTTGCTGCCCCTCTTCCGCCGTTCCTTGCTGCTCTTGACCAGACTTATCCTCATGCTTCAGACCTTCAGGATTGAAGATATCGGCAAACTGCGTTAAGATTTCATCGGGACCATCGATAGCCCTCACCCGTCCATTGTCCAGAAAAGCCACCCGCTCACAGCAGCGTATCTCGTCCAAATAAGGCGTTGCGGCCACAATGGTGATATTCCTTTCCTTCAGCATTCCCAGCATCTGCCACAATTCTTTACGCGAAACAGGATCAACACCTGTGGTGGGTTCATCCAAAAACAGCACGCTTGGTTGATGGACAAGCGCACAAGAAAGAGCCAATTTCTGTTTCATACCACCCGACAACGCACCCGCCTTCCGATTTTTGAAAGGCTCTATCTGCGAGTAAATGGCTTTGATTCCATCGTATCCGGCAGCGATGGTGGTGCCAAAAAGATCGGCAAAAAACTGGAGATTCTCCTCTACTGTCAAATCTTGATACAACGAAAACTTGCCCGGCATGTAGCCCACACGCTGGCGAATTTCTTTATATTGGCTCACCACGTCATAGCCTTCGACACTTACAGTGCCGGCATCTGCCAGCAAAAGTGATGCCATAATGCGAAACAGAGATGTCTTGCCGGCACCATCGGGGCCTATAAGTCCGAACACTTCTCCTTGCTTCACGCTGAAAGAAACATCATCCAGCGCCTGGACATCATCGTAACTTTTGGTGATATGACTTACTTCTATCGCGTTCATTCCTATCTTACAACTTCATCCCACCATACATACCAATCTTGATGTGACCGTCATTCTGCACGGCAATCTTCACGGCATACACCTGATCGGCACGTTCGTCATCGGTCAAGATGGTCTTCGGGGTGAATTCAGAGCGTGGTGATATCCAAACCACCTTTCCCTTATATTCCTTGCTGGTGTCATCTCCGTAATCGCTAAAGACGGTCACTTGCTGTCCAATCTTCACCTTTTCCAACTGCCGACTGGTGAGATAGGCGCGCAAAAAGAGGTTCTTGGTGTCGGCAACCTTGAACAATGGCTTGCCGATAGAGGCGAACTCGCCCTCTTCGGCATATTTCTCAAGCACGGTACCCGTAAGCGGTGAGGTGATATGACACTTCTTCAACTGGTCAAGTACCTGATATTTTTGGATGTCGTTCGCACTGATTTGGGAATTAAGCGCACGCGTACTATTGTTCAAAGAAGACTGCTGTGCAGCCAATTGACGCTTCAACACCCGAACGGCCGATGTGGCATCGTCCAATTGTTTGCGGTTGGCAGCCCCATCATTTACCAGTCTTTCAAATCGTTGACGCTCCTGTTCGGCCTGCTTGAGCTGCTGCCTGAGCACGGCTATCTGCGCGTTTACATCCGGTTTCTGACTGGCAATGGACTTGGAGTTGGCCCCAACCTGACGGGCTTTCAAGGTCAATTGAACCGTATCTATCAAGCCTACCTGCTGCCCTTTATTCACTTCAGAACCTTCGGTAACCCCCAGTTGCAACAATTTGCCATTTTGTTCGGCCGATACAACGACCTCCGTCGCTTCAAAAAGACCAGTCGCATCGTATTTATTCTCGTGTGACGAACATGCCGACAAGATGCCAACAAGCCCGACCATCACTATCTTCATCGTTTTCATATCAGTTGTTATTGATGTTTTTGAGTTGATAAATTGCTTGCAAGAGCTGTATTTCATGAATGGTTTTCTGCTGCCGTGCCTCGCTCACCGCATTGACATCGCGCAGCATTTCGTTGATGCTCTCAATGCCATTCTGCACCTTTTTCACCGACGTGTCATGGATGCGCTCACGCAAAGTGATGATGCGCGTGTCTTGTTCCAGCTTCTTACGCAGGTCGTCCACAACCCCTGCCGACTGTTGGTTTTGCAAACGTGTGTTGAAAAGAAAGGTTTCACGCTCGCTTTCAATCTGCCTTTTCTTGGTTTCCAGATTCCTCAAATCGTTCTTACGCGTATAAAAAGGTGCCACGTTCCATGACAACGTAATGCCACCCGCAATCATTCCCGGACGCATGATGTCCATCACTTTGTTATGATACATGCCCATGGCGAAAGCACTTATTGTGGGATTGAGCTGACTGTTCAATGCCTTGCGCTGCGTATCGAGCAATTTTGACTGCGCTGCGAAGTACGACAATTCGGGACGATGCGACGTGCTGTCTGGCAAAACTTCTGGCATGACAGGCTTCGCCAGTTGGGTTTTCTCATCCACCTCCTGTCCGATGAACAGTCCAAGCATCCGCGCATACGAACGTCGTGAGGCACGAAGACTGCCCTCTTGCTGCTCGGCACGAACCTGCTCTACGGCTACTGCATCCAAATCAGACTGGTTAGCAACGCCACCTTTCAACATGGCTTCAACGGTATTGCGACTCAACTGCAAGTCGTTCTGTAAGAGTTTTACTTGCTTGAGTTGTTCATCCAGCATCAGAATGCCGAAATATAGCTGGTCCACTCGTTGATTGATGTCGTACAAACGCACGTTCAACTGGTTTTCGTCAACTTCGGCTTGCGCCTTGGCCAGCTGCTTACGAGCGGAGATGCCACCTCCATCGTAAATCACCTGGTTAATCTGTACGCTGCCATTGAGCAGGTAGTTCTTCATATCAGCCTGGCCCGAAGCTTTCATTTGTTCGGTCAAATCCAGCGGATTGGTGAACCCATTGGCTCCCAAACTTACCTTCACTTGTGGCAAATAGGCCTTTGAAGCGTTGGAAACCGTGTAGTTCTTGCTCTGTCTGACCAACTCGTATTGCTTGATGACAGGATACTGTCTGCGAGCCAACTCATGGCAACGCTCCAACGTAAGCTGGGCAAAGCCTTGCACGGCAACGGCAGACAACAGCAGCATCATGATTCGTTGTTTCATATACTTTGTGTTAGTTATGTTTGCAAAAATACAATATTTTGCTGTAATTGTGCTTACCGTTTATGCTTTAAATATGTCCTTTTTGTACGATAGTATAAGATAAAAAGGTTAAAATTAGAATTAATCGATATCCTGATGGCGCTCTTTATAATTTTATTGAGTGCGAACACAGCGTTTTATAGACTGAACCAGATGAAGCGGGTCAGCACTTTGTCACAACGCAAGATGTTAAGTTTTTTGTCTAATAAACGCCCCTAAAACGGCTCTTCAAATCTTTCAATCTAGAAAAAATCAATAGGCAGGAAGGATGCAAACAAGGAGTAGTTTGGATAGAAATATCGAGTTTTTGCGCAAAAACAATGATTTTTCACCACAAAATGCAGCACTTTGGCGGCCTATCCACATGCTTTTGCGCTGCAAAGTCATGTGAATTGGGCACCAAGAGCTATGCTTTTGGCTAAAAAATGCGTGAAAAGTGGTGGGATAAGGATTGCGTATAGATGTAATTCTTTTTATATCAACAACATACAAAAATCACTCATATTTGGCGTATTTGCGCCCAGTGTCAGCTTTGTTCGCAAATACGCCCAAAATAAGAAGGCTTGTTGTCAAGAAAAATTACATCCATGAACAAGCCTGATGTTCTATCCGACAACGAATAAGGCAGCTGTCTTATTTCCGTTTTTTATCGATAAAACACAGTGCAGCACCAATGGCTGTGCAGAATTCACTGTACTTGGGAATGATAAAATTCACGCCATACAACTTCTCCAAGCCACCGAATATGGACTTACACTGCGGCAGAAGCGTGAGGTTGCCGATGAGGACAAAGTTCTTAATACCCGAGCCTAACGAAGCCAGGATGGTGCTGCTTCCGATGGTTTGTAGCACCATGGTGATGATGCCCAGTGCAATGTCTTCGCGCGAGGCATTGCTCTTGGCGTTGCCGAAGAGTGAGGCAGTGGCGGTTTTGGGTAGGTTGGGCAGCGGATTGGGACTGATGTCGCCGATGCGCACGTCGATGTTCGAACCGTCACCTTGCATGGCCAGCATGGAAATCTGCTTGATATCGTCGGTCTTGAGCATGATGCGCGATAGTCCGATGAGCGTTCCGCCTCCCAATCCCATGCCCCCAATGTGGCGAATGTCATCGCCTAAGCATTGGATAAGGCTGGTTCCGGTGCCCATACTCACAACGATCATGTCGTCCAACTCGGTCTCAAATTGTGCCCCAAGACCATTGCAGATAAACTCTTCTGCCTTGGCCGTGGGCAATCCATACACGGGATCATCAACGTAAGCCGCACCAACTCCGGTGAGCATCACCTGCTCTACCTCTCCAAGAGCAATCTTGTTGTCGTGCAAATACTTGCCAAACGCACCATAGAGAGAGGTCACCGGGTCGGTAGCCTTGATGCGAATGGGGGCCACCACGGTACCATCATCATTAATTCCCACAATCTTTGTCGTACTGATTCCTACATCAATTCCTATTACTATCGCCATAATTACTGTGTTATATTTTGCAAAAGTACAACATTATCAATAATTATTTGTACATTTGAAGCAAAATAAAAACCAAGGAAAGATGGAAGAAAAGACATATCATGTGGTAGCTGCCATCATCAAAGACGGCGACAAATACTTGTGCATGCAGCGGGGACGCTCGCACTATGCGTACATTTCAGAACACTGGGAGTTTCCTGGTGGGAAGGTAGAAGAGGGAGAATCTGACCACGAAGCATTGGTGAGAGAAATCAAGGAAGAGATGGATTGGGATGTATTTGTGGGCAAAAAAGTGGGTACAGTGGAATTCCACTATCCCGATTTCAACATGCATCTCACAGCTTACCTTTGCAAAGGCGGCGACGGAGAGTTCAAGATGCTGGAACACTTGGACTACAAATGGCTCACCATTGATGCGTTGCAAGATCTGAAATGGACGGAGGCTGACAGAAAACTGATAGAAATTCTCAAGTAAAATTCAATCTGATGACAAACGATTTACGGCAAAAGATGCAGCAGTTGGTTGAAGAGCTCAACCGTGCATCAGACAATTATTATAGCGGACGCACTGAGTCGATGACCGACTTTGAATGGGATGCCAAGTTCGATGAGCTGAAACGACTGGAACAAGAAAGTGGAATGGTGCTGCCAGACAGTCCCACCACGAATGTTTCTGACGGCACAATCACCGGACAGAAAGAGGCACACGAGTTTCCAATGCTGTCACTGGCGAAGACCAAGAAGCCCGAAGAACTGGTAAAATGGGCTGAAGGACGACCGATATGGCTGTCGTGGAAGCTGGACGGTTTGACCCTCGTGGTGACTTATGACGATGGGAAACTCACCAAAGTGGTAACGCGTGGTAACGGACACATCGGCACCAACATCACCCATCTGGCTCCTGCCATCCAGGGAATTCCTGCTACCATCAAGAACAGTGGGCATCTGGTGATTCGCGGAGAGGCTGTGATTTCGTACGCAGACTTTGAAGTATTCAACATGGAAGCAGACGAAGCCTACGCCAACCCACGCAACCTCGCATCGGGATCGCTCACGTTGAAGGATGTTGAAGAGGTGAAACGGCGCAAGATACAGTGGATTCCGTTCACGCTGGTGCACACAGATGAGACGATAAACTCTTGGGGAGAACGCTTGGATTGGCTTAGAGAAATGGGCTTCAACGTGGTGAAACACGAACGCATCAGCGACCCTTCCATCCACAACGTGAACCAAGCCATTGAACAATGGACCAGTCTGGTTACCCACAACCAGTGTCCCTTTCCCGTCGATGGCTTGGTCATCACGTTCGACGACACGGCCTTTGCCGCCACAGGCTCTATCACTGGGCATCATGCCACACGCGCCGGACTGGCCTTTAAGTGGCAAGATGAAGCGGCTACCACCGAACTTGAGTACATTGAATGGTCGTGCGCAGCGTCTACCATCTCACCCGTTGCGGTGTTCAAGCCGGTAGAATTGGAGGGAACAACCGTGAAAAAGGCATCGCTGTGCAACATCAGCGAGTGCGAAAGGTTGGGCATCGGCGGCCCCGGCAGCGTGCTGTCGGTAATCAAGGCCAATAAGATTATCCCGAAAGTGATTAAGCTTGTGCAAACCATTGGGGCGTTGGAGATACCACACGAATGCCCCGTTTGCCATCATCAAACACGCATTGACATCAGCAAGGCAAGCGGTACGCGCACCCTTCACTGCACCAACGAGGCCTGTCCGGCCAAACAATTGAAGAAATTCAATCGCTTTGTGTCGAAAAACGGCATGGACATCGATGGCATTTCTGAGCAAACGTTGGCCAAATTCATCAACTTAGGATGGCTCAACACCTACGCTGACATCTACCGTTTACCCAATTATGCCCAACAAATCGCGTCATTGGAAGGATTTGGAAACAAGTCGGCGGGCAACATGATGCGCTCCATTGAGAAGTCTAGGACTGTGGAAGCGCGCAAATTCCTCTATGCCTTGACCATTCCCATGTGTGGTGTTGATGCTTGCAAGCGTTTGTTGGACGCTTATTCTTTGCACGAACTCATTAGCAAAGCCATTGAGGCTGACACGCCAGAGGCATTTTCCAACATCCCTGGAATTGGTCCGGAAACATCGGCATCGGTTGTGAAATGGTTCCAAGTGGAAGCAAACAGAAACGTGGTTGATGACCTGTTGAAGACGTTAAACATTGAACAGCCGTCCACACAGCCTACAGGTGCGAGGTGCGAAGGCCTCACTTTCGTCATTACTGGCGACGTACATCACTACAAAAACCGCGCTGAGCTCAAGGCTTATATTGAGAGTCAGGGCGGACATGTGACAGGAAGTGTGAGCAAGTCGACCAACTACCTTATTAATAATGATGTGAACTCTACCTCCGGAAAGAATAAAAAAGCAAAAGAATTGGGGATAGAGATTATATCAGAAGAACAATTCAGGGAACAATTCACCTGAGTTTTTTCTTTTTCATCCCGCAACATCCGTCGCGTTGACAGCTGGACTCATCACGTCAAACACTTTGATGAACCAGCACAAACAGGACGCATGTTGCGGGATGATGGATGTCAGTTAGAACGTCCACTTTGCGGCTAAAGTTGGAATGGCATAGAACTTATTGTTTTTTCCATGATCATTCCAAACGAAATTATTGCTGAGTTCCACCTCTGAACCGATGCTCAGGTTAACCCCTTCCCAACCCTTGATGGCATTAAGGTTGACCCACAACTGAGGTTCAGACAAAAAGATGAAATTACCGTTTACATTCGAATTGTACCAAAGATCACAAAAACCGCTGAACGACATCAGGTTGTTGGCGAAGTTAATGCCCCACACTTCCGTGAGTTGCACACTGCTGAAAGCTTTCGCACCCATATGTTTACTCCTGAAAAACTGCTTATACAACAATTGAACCGAGAAGGTTTTGGAGAAATTGGCGTTGTGCCAATTCCACGCACCACCCAGCAATGCAGCATGCTGAAAGCGGGTTGCGTTCCAAGTTTTCTCATCAGAAGACAGTCCACCGTTATACTCAACGTGTGCGGCCCACTGCTTGTTGGGCGTCAGATTGAACTCACGGGATATCTCCCAATAAGCACCTGCCACGCCATCACGCTGGTAATCGAGGTCAGTAAACATGTAAGTACTCCCCCACTTGTCTGCTTTGAACATTTCCACGGTTGTTGTTACCGACGGACGCCCACTCAACTCGCTGTAGATGTTGTGGCCTAAATCGTAATGAAACTGTACGTTTTGCGCTACTGCCGACAGGCTTAGACCCGCCAAAAGCATGGTGATGATTTTTGTTTTCATATCGATAAAATCGTGTTTTGTGATATATTGTCGGCCGCAAAGTTACGAAAACCGATGGAGTTTCATGCCCTATTTTTTCACAAATCATAGCATTTGTTTGCAAATACACCTGCAAACGATTACCTCTGTGCACCATTCCATCCCTCCAATCAAGGGTTGTTCGCACGCATGGAACACATGAAGAAAAAACGTTTTTCACGTCTTTTCAATCTTTCTATCATTCACTTATTTCACATTATTTAAGGAATTAGTGTCATTAACATTAATGCTTTTTTCTTACTTTTGTCACAATATGCGAATAGACATCATTACAGTTTTGCCCGAAATGCTCGAGGGATTCGTCAACGAATCCATTCTATTGCGAGCACAGAAGAAGGGATTAGCCGAGATACACCTACACCATTTGCGCGATTACACCACCGACAAGTGGCGACGCGTGGACGATTATCCGTACGGAGGCTTTGCCGGTATGGTGATGCAGTGTGAGCCTATTGACCGCTGTATCACCGCCTTGAAGGCCGAAAGGGAATACGATGAGGTAATTTTCACATCACCCGACGGTGAACAGTTCAACCAACAGGTGGCCAACGACCTATCCATGAAGGGCAACATCATCATTCTTTGCGGCCACTACAAAGGCATAGACCAGCGCATTCGCGACCATCTAATCACTCGTGAGATTAGCATTGGCGACTACGTCTTAACGGGTGGCGAGCTGGCTGCGGCTGTGATGGCCGATGCCATCATACGCCTTGTCCCAGGAGTAATCAGCGATGAGCAGAGCGCACTGAGCGATTCGTTCCAAGACAACATGCTCTCCGCCCCCATTTACACGCGCCCGGCCGACTACAAAGGGTGGAAGGTTCCCGAGATATTGCTCAGCGGTAACGAGGCAAAAATCAAGAACTGGGAAATGGAACAAGCCCTGGAACGTACCCGCAGGCTGCGCCCCGACCTGCTGGAAGACACGCCCCACAATCCGCAAATACATGATTGACAAACAATTAAAACTATATTACCTTTAAAACCTATGACTAAACTTATTGAGAAACCACAACCCTCATTTCCGGAAGCTGTAAGAAAAGGATGTAAACGACTTTTCGACTTCCATGGCCGCACACGTCGTTCAGACTTCTGGTGGTTCATGTTAGCCTACATGGTATGCTATTTCATCCTAACCAATATCTGTAAGGCTTTCCTGCCACTACTGGCTGCCGCCATCTGTGACCTTGCTGTCTTATCGCTTGCCCTTGCCATTACCGTGCGCCGATTGCAAGACCGTGATGCCAGCAAATGGTGGGTTTTCGCAAACTATGCATCAACAGTTGTCTACACACTATATATTTATGGAACAGGAATTGGCGAAGAATTGATGAGTGTCAATGCCAGTCCAGAAGCCAGCATGGGCATGCTCACCGACCCCATCTTCATCATCTCGCTGATCGTTGTCATGGTCACAGGCCTGGTAACGTTCGTACTTTGCCTGCTGGATGGGAAACCCCAGCCTAATAAGTACGGTCCCTCACCTAAATACATCATCCAAGAAGAAACGACAAACGAACAGCATCTTGAAGCAACAGCATAAGATATTGTTTATCAGCAAGATGCGACATTCCCTGCAAAAGCATTGACTTTGGGTGCCAAACTCAATGCTTTTACACGGCAATGTCAATGAGATTGGACACCAAACTCAATGCGTTTGCGTTGCGAGGCCACGCCAAATCAAATC
>URFI01000023.1 GCA_900547085.1 uncultured Prevotella sp. | reverse complement strand
TAAAACGCAGGTAATCGAACGGAATGCACAGGAACGAGTCGATAGCCACCGTGAGTGCCATGACCCAAATATACGATGGATGGTCGGCATAGCCCATGAACGAGGCGATGGGTGACAAGAACATCAGCACCAACAGGAAGAAACTGAGCGCGCCGGAGCCAACGGCAATCAGCGTGGTAGAATAGACCTTGCGCGGGTCTTCGCCCGACTTGTTGGCAAAACGGAAAAAGGTAGTCTCCAGTCCGAATGTCAATATCACGAGTATCAGAGCCGTCACGGCATACATGTTGGTCATGATGCCATACTCGCCGCTGGCCGATGCCAGCTTGATGGTGTACAGGGGAGTGAGCAGGTAGTTGAGAAAACGACCGACAATGCTACTCAGTCCATAAATGGCTGTATCCTTGACCAATGACTTTAGATTCGACATAGTTTATGAGTTTACAAGTAGACGAGTTGACAAGTTCACAAGTTGATAGTCCTACAACATCATACAGCTAACCACTCCCCTCCCTTTCGGGGAGGGGCCGGGGTGAGGCTTCTATCCAAAAAACATGTACGCGATGGCTATCGCCGCCACAACACCCGCCAAATCGGCCAGCAATCCGCACGCCACGGCATGACGTGTGTAGCGGATGTTGACACTACCGAAGTAGACTGCCAATATATAAAAGGTGGTGTCGGTAGAGCCTTGGAAGATGCAACTCAAGCGACCAACGAACGAATCGGCACCATACGTGGTCATCGCATCAACCATCATGCCGCGCGCACCACTGCCCGAGAGCGGTTTCATGAGGGCCGTTGGCAAGGCACCCACAAACTGATTGTCTCCTCCTACCGCCGACACGCACCATCCAATGCCGTCGACCAACATGTCCATAGCACCCGATGCGCGGAACACACCGATGCCCACGAGGATGGCTACTAAATAAGGTATGATGCGCACTGCCGTGGTAAACCCGTCTTTCGCCCCTTCGATAAAGGCGTCGTAGACATTCACTTTCTTGCGTAAGCCAGCGAAGATGAACAGCACGATGATGGTCATGAGCAGAATGTTGGCCACGCTGGTGCTCACCACGTTCATCGTGTCCTTGCTCATCTGCCCGAATCCCCAGATGATGAGCGACACGATGGCCGCCATTCCGCCAAGGGTGAGCACCATCACCTTGTTGAGCAGGTTGATTTTCTGATAGATAGATGTGATGATAAGACCGACAATAGTAGAGAAAAAAGTAGCCAGCAGAATGGGGATGAAGATGTCGGTGGGCTGCGCAGCTCCTAGCTGTGAGCGATACACCATGATGCTCACGGGTATCAAGGTCAGTCCCGAAGTGTTGAGAACCAGGAACATAATCATCGGATTGGTGGCGGTATCCTTCCTCGTGTTCAGCTCCTGTAGCTGTTCCATGGCCTTCAATCCTAACGGCGTGGCGGCATTGTCAAGCCCCAACATGTTGGCCGCCATGTTCATAAAGATACTCCCTGTGACCGGATGTCCCTTCGGTATGTCGGGAAACACCTTAGAGAATACAGGTGAAAGCATACGAGCCAAGACGTTGATGACGCCTCCCCGCTCGCCTATCTTCATGATACCGAGCCACAAGGAAAGCACGCCCGTCAGTCCCAACGAAATCTCGAAAGCCGTCTTGGATGATTCAAACGTAGAATTCATCATGGCTGGAAACACCTCCATGTCACCCATGAAAACCATTCTTGCCAAAGCGATAACAAAGGCAAGGATGAAAAATGAAACCCAAATATAGTTCAATACCATTTGGTGCAAAATTATATAAAAATGCCGGTTCACCCAAGTAAACGGATATTTTTTACCAGCAATGCACGATATGCAGGGGCAAATCAAGGTCCTTTCTCGATTTTCATCAAAACAGACCTCTAATTCAAATATTTTGTCTAAATTTGTATTTGGATAGTGTCCAACAAGATAAGAAAGACTAACTATGATGCATTTTTTGGAAAAATTCAAGTTCTGCCCCGTGTGTGGGAGCCAACACTTCGTGGAAAATAACGAGAAAAGCAAACGATGTGAGAACTGTGACTTTGTGTATTTCATGAACCCAAGCGCCGCCAACGTGGCTTTCATCCTCAACGAACGTGGCGAATTGTTGGTTGAGAAGCGGCGCAACGAACCCGGCAAAGGAACGCTGGATCTTCCCGGTGGATTCACCGATGCAAACGAAACTGGCGAAGAAGGCATCATCAGGGAGGTGAAAGAGGAAACGAATTTGCAGGTAAACCGTGCGGAATATGTGTTCAGTTTGCCCAACAAATACCGCTACAGCGGACTGGATATCCCTACACTCGACATGTTTTTTCGTTGCGAAGTGAGCGACACATCCTGTCTGAAAGCTGGTGACGATGCCGATACAGCCTTGTGGTTGCCACTAAATGAGATTCACACCGAGCAGTTCGGACTACGTTCTATCCGCCAAGGTTTGCGCATTTTCCTCGAAAGAGCCAGCGAAATGGGTTGGACAAACGTAGGCAAGAAACCAAACAAATGAACAAAAATCAATAAAAATATATTATCATGAAACTGGCAGAAGCATTAAGTTTGAGAAAAGATTTGCAGAAAAAGATTGATCAATTGAGCAGTCGACTGACGCAAAACGTGAAAATCCAGGAGGGCGACGAGCCTGCCGAACAGCCGGAAGAGCTGCTCAAAGTGTTGGACGAATGCTTGAAACAGCTCGAAGAACTGATTCTGAAAATCAACATCACCAACCTGAAGACCGAGCGCAACGGGCGCACCCTGACCGCCATGATGGCCGAACGCGACGTGCTGACCAAGCGCATTGGCATTCTCAGAGAGGCTTTTAACGCTGCGACTCAGACGCAAGACCGCTATTCGCGTACCGAGATTAAATACGTTTCAACAATCGACATCAAGGCACTGAACAAGCAAATTGACCACTTTTCGCAGGAGTTGCGCAAGCTGGACATGCAAATTCAGGCCACCAACTTTGAGGTAGACTTGGTATAAAGTCGCACCAACGACAAACGCAACTCGCGGGTTGCGCAATGACATTTTATGGACGTAGTCTCGCAATACAGGGCGAGTTGAAAAAGAAAAGTATGATCACTTGCGCTGTTCGGAACCAACAGCATGATTCTATTATGAATCAAGTCACGGTGCAGGTTCAGCACATCAGCATACGAATGCATGGCGCAAAGAGCACGTAGCACGACCGTCAACTGACTGTATTCTTTGAGATGAGGGTGGGATGTGGGATTTTTAACATGCGTAGGGCTTCTGACGCTCTACTTTGTTAACAAACCTTTCGTTTGTTAAATCAATTCATTTTCTTTGACAAAACAAAATCGAGAAATAGACAAAATGAGGAGATTTTTAAGGCCTTCAAAGTCTTAAACTCAGCCTCTTGTACCCTATTCACATGCAACAAATGGGCAATATGTATGCTTTTGTCCTCCAATATGTATGCTTTAACCACTCAATATGCATGCTTTAACCGCCCAATATGCATCATATTGAAGGGCTTTTTGTCCCAAACACGTTGCTTTTTAATTACCACATAGGAGTAAAAATCATATAAGTCGCTACTAATCAAATCAATAACAAAATCCTTTCATAATGAGCTTATTGACGACATACGAACAAGTTGGTTGAAAAAACGCCCAGCATTTGTGTTAAAAACGCGTTATAAGAACAGACATTTCACAGAAGAACATTGCTTTTGATTTAAAAACAAAAAGTACCTATGCACCGAACTTTCATGGCGCATCGAGGAACTCATCGTCAACGAGCAGTTCTTCGCCATCGTATAAAAAATCATTGATAAGCGTGCGTACTAATTCATTTTATTTGTATCTTCGCCACATCGTTCATTGGGAAGGTGGCTTGCACTCCAACATTGGGACAAAGCTATTCTCCTATCACCAAAACCAACAAAAGATGTTCAAAATTATTCAACAGTCAGATTATAAGGTAAACCAATGGAGCGGCGGCATCACAAGAGAGCTGTTCATCCTCCCTCACGACAGTAGTCTTGCAGAGAGAAACTTCAACCTAAGAATATCGTCAGCGGTGATTCACCTCACGGAAAGTACTTTTTCTGACTTTTCAAATTATCAACGCTTCTTGTTACCTGTTGAGGGAAACATCACCTTATATATAGTTGGCAGTGCGCATCAACTGAGCAATGACCTTCCTTTCGCATTCGATGGGA
The DNA here is from genome assembly GCA_900547085.1 of uncultured Prevotella sp. Taxonomy (GTDB): domain Bacteria; phylum Bacteroidota; class Bacteroidia; order Bacteroidales; family Bacteroidaceae; genus Prevotella. Next base: position 11,530 of record URFI01000023.1, on the reverse strand, counting down.
GCAAAAGTGTTCGTTCGGCAAACAGCAGTGGGGCAATCGATTTCAATGTCATTTGCCGTAAAGACTACAAAACAAAGGTTACTGTCGCCTGCAAAGGAGAAAGCGAAAAGGCCACCACCACCTTTATTTTTGCGCTCGAAGACATCGACATCAATGGCAGAAAAGTGGAGAAATACAATTCTATTCTCACAACCGAGCCTTACAAGTTCACAGGAAAAGCAGTGGTAGTCGAAATTCCTTGAGCTGTAGTTTCGGCTGATACACGAAAAAAATAATCTTATTGCATGAAGCAGAATGTTCTCCCAAAGGGAGGGATTGCTTCGATGATGATTATTTGTATCTTCGCCATGCCAAACGTTGGGTAGAAGAATGCAGGGCGTATAGCGCATGGTGTACGACCATCTACTGACTGTATTTTAAGAGATGAGGGTGGAAGCTGGGATAAAAAACAGCGGTTATCCAGTGGTTTTGAATTAAATGTTGTACCTTTGCAGCACATAAATCTTCTATTGATAAAGCATCAAAAACGTTGATAGGTATGCTTTTTAAGCATGAAGATTGTTTCAGTGTCAGTAAATTTTATTTTTTATTAGCATGAAAATTGAGAACCAAATAGCCAGTTCTGTCATTGCTTCAGTGAAAGAACTCTACGGACAAGATGTACCCATGTCGATGGTACAGTTACAGAAGACGAAAAGTAACTTTGAAGGAAACCTCACCTTGGTGGTGTTTCCCTTCCTGAAAATATCACGCCAGAAACCCGAAGACACGGCGCAAGCCATCGGCGAGTTGCTGGTGCGAGACTGTTCGGCCGTAGCTGGTTTCAACGTCGTGAAGGGCTTCCTGAACCTCAACATCGCCAAAGAGGCATGGGTGGGATTGCTCAATGACATGCATGCGGATGAAAAATTCGGAGAGAAACCCGTCACAGACCAATCGCCCTTGGTGATGATAGAATATTCATCGCCCAACACCAACAAGCCACTTCACTTGGGTCATGTGCGCAACAACTTGTTAGGATGGTCGTTGGCACAAATCATGCAAGCCAATGGCAACAAGGTGGTGAAGACCAACATCGTGAACGACCGAGGCATTCATATTTGCAAATCAATGCTCGCTTGGCTGAAATGGGGCAACGGAGAAACACCCGAATCGAGCGGAAAGAAAGGTGATCACCTCATAGGCGATTACTATGTGGCGTTTGACAAGCACTACAGAGCCGAGGTGGCAGAGCTGAAAAACAAGTTCATGACAGACGAGGGACTGGACGAAGAGGCCGCCGAGAACAAGGCAAAAGAAGAGGCTCCGCTGATGAAAGAGGCGCGCCAAATGCTCGTGAAGTGGGAACAGGGCGATGAAGAGGTGCGCGCCTTGTGGCAAAAAATGAACAATTGGGTTTACGCCGGCTTTGATGAAACGTACAAGACGTTGGGCGTGAGCTTTGACAAGATATATTATGAATCAGATACTTACCTCGAGGGAAAGGCTAAGGTAGAAGAAGGACTGGAGAAAGGTCTTTTCTTCCGAAAGGATGACAACAGCGTATGGGCAGACTTAACACAAGAGGGTTTGGACCAAAAGCTGTTGCTTCGTTCTGACGGCACCAGCGTGTACATGACGCAAGACATCGGAACGGCAGACATGCGGTTCAAGGATTTCCCCATCGACAAGATGATATATGTGGTCGGCAACGAGCAGAATTATCATTTTCAGGTGCTTTCCATCTTGCTCGACCGCTTGGGATTCAAGTGGGGTAAGGAGTTGGTACACTTCTCCTACGGTATGGTTGAATTGCCAAACGGTAAGATGAAGAGCCGCGAAGGCACGGTGGTGGATGCCGATGAGTTGATAGCTACCATGATAGACGACGCTCGCAAGACCAGTGATGAGCTGGGTAAGTTCAAGGATATGAGCGAGGAAGAGAAGCGTGAGATTGCCCGCGTGGTTGGATTGGGCGCACTGAAATACTTCATCTTAAAGGTAGATGCGCGCAAAAACATGCTGTTCAATCCCGAAGAGTCTATCGACTTCAATGGCAACACGGGTCCGTTCATCCAATATACTTACGCCCGCATCCGTTCCATCATGCGCAAAGCGGCTGCAGAGGGCATGGCATTGCCCGCACAACTGCCCACCGATGCGCCACTGAACGACAAGGAAATTGCATTGATACAGAAGATGAACGACTTTGGTGCGGTGATAGAACAGGCTGCGACGGATTACAGTCCGAGCGGCATTGCCAACTATTGCTACGAGTTGACCAAAGACTTCAACCAGTTCTACCACGATTACAGCATTCTGAACGCCGACACGCAAGAGGAGAAACTCACCCGGTTGGTGCTGGCCAACAACGTGGCAAAGATTATCAAGAACGGCATGCTGCTGCTTGGTATAGAGGTTCCAGAAAGGATGTAGGGAAGCCCCTCCCCGCCCTCCCCTGTAGGGGAGGGAGAAGGAAATCACCTTGTTTGCCCATCTTCCTGACGGATGTTGTTTGCTCAACGCTTGCAAGCTGATGTTGATTACCTACCTTATTATATATAGAGGGAGATTCATTTTCGGTTTAAATGTAAGTTGACCGTATGTTATGAAACGAAAACATGAAACGGCAGATTGTGCGAATTACGAGTTATTGAAAGCATTTACAAAGAGAAGTAGAACGCATTCAACTCAGGCGGAAAGCATGTTGTGGGAGGCATTACGTGGAAACCAATTAGGATGTAAGTTCAGACGACAACGTATCATCGGCAACTATATTGCTGATTTTGCCTGCATTCGTTTCAAACTGGTGGTTGAAATAGATGGCGGTTATCATCTGCTAGGCAATCAACCGCTCATGGATGCCGAACGTACAGCTGATTTACAAAGTCGTGGTTTGACCGTTTTGCGCTTCACAAACGAACAGGTGCTTCACCGTCTTTCATCCGTCATCACTCAAATACTTAAATCATTAGACCACATGGCTCAAACAGAACAGATAAAAAACAATTCGCAAAAAACCAACTTAGTTACGCCGTTAGCTTCTTCCCCCCTATCGGGGGGACAGAGGGGGGCATCGGCATGGGCGGTCGATGCGGCATGTTCGGGCAATCCTGGACCCATGGAATATCGGGGAATTGACTTGTCAACAGGAGCGGAAATCTTTCACTTCGGCCCCGTACATGGTACCAATAACGTAGGTGAGTTCTTGGCTATCGTGCATGCTTTGGCCTTGTTATGGAAACAAGGCGATACGCAAAAAACCATTTATTCGGACAGCTACAACGCTATTTTGTGGGTGAAGAAGAAGCAATGTAAAACAAAGTTGAAGCGAACACCACAAACAGAGCAGCTTTATCAGATTATCTCGCGCGCCGAACAATGGCTGAAAACGCACGCTTATCGTAATCCTGTCGTTAAATGGGAAACAGCCGAATGGGGCGAAATTCCCGCTGATTTCGGTCGCAAATAAGCCGTTCACACACCTTACTTTTATCCCTTGCACACATGAAGTTGTGCGTTACCCATGTCCACATGCGGCACATGACATAAAAAACCGTTGGTGAAATGAATGATGGCATCATCCTTTTAGCCAACGGTTTTACATGAGTGGGGAGTCTTTATCACCCCACTATTTAATACTCCTTCATTGAAATCATCAATGATAATTAATAATTAATACATGTTGTTCACGAACATTGCCATGGCTCCTAATTTTCCCCAGTAACCTAATGACGTAATCTTGGTCTCATTTGAAAATCTCCAGGCACATGTGGAAAAGATCTCCATCGGTCCCCAGTACGAGTACGTGTACGGGTCATAATTATATCTTATTCGTCTTTCTGGCTTATAAAGATGAGTAGCTTCGCCACCAAGACCTTGCTCGCCCATATAGATATAACAATAAGGTATGCGATAGTAGGTACGGTTCAAGAACTGGAAGTTATAGATTCTGCCACAAGCGTCGCGTCCAAAGTTATCTACAATGTCGTTTGGCTTTGACAAAGAGATATCGGTACCGTTAAAAGTAAGGAAATAAGCATTGCAGAAATGGCAGTTTGACTCTCTACCCCAGCGGTCACGATTACCCTCTGGAACAAACTGTTGCAGCAAGTTTTCATCTTCTCCAAGGAGTGCAATCTGATAAATTTCGTCTTCACAGTAGTCGAAAGCACCTTCAGCAACTCTTCTATTAAAGCCAGTAATCAAGAGCGAGGCACCACTGGGAAGTACTTTCTTTTGGCGATGATTATACAAGAACTGTGCGTTGTTTTCTTCTAATTTGCCCAAGTCAATCACGCCAGAAGGCGTTTCAGCACTACCAAATACAGAGCGAACGAGGTAATAACCCTCCAAACTGATTTCATGATCGCTGATATTGGTAATCTGAAGAACATTGCGATTGCAATATCTGTTCTTTTCTGTTGACCAGAATTGTGTGATTACCAAGCCTTTGTCACAAACGGGTGCATCTTCAGTAATGTCAACATTGTATACCTTGTTATTCTTTAATTGTTCGTTTTTGCCAATGACCTTTTTAGAATAGTGGCGCACACTGCTTGAGTAAGTAGTCTGTTTATTGACGCTCACTGTGGTGGCTTGTTGCGATTCCTTGTTAAGGATAGGCATGAACCACACAATCAATGGCTTGCTCTCTTGTTTGGCTTTCACCTGATAGTTTTTCACAGTGAATCTGGTTTGCTGCTGTATCGGCGCATCAGGCTGCCAAGCTGCCACACCATCCCCAGAAGAGAACAGATCGAGTGTGCCATTGGTAGACACCACATCAGAGTTTACCACCAAGAAATCGGGATTGATATCCTTCTGCACATTCAAAGTCACGGCAAGCCAACTACCAAGTGCTTTGAAACGAAGAGAGATGTTGCCATGTGTGTTGACTTTGGTCAGTGGGATATAAAAAGGTAGGTTAAACTGGTCTGATGCTGCATCAACCGTGTGCGATGTCTCTATCTTGATCTTTCCGTCAGCCGTCATACGGCTTGCCCATGCGCCGTTATTTGCGCCTGGCACCTTACGCATCACTGCTCCCATATAGAGATCACCCCTTCTCCGGTCGAAGCCAGCAGGTATATTTATCTTGAACTTTATGTTGTATCCATTCACCGCATATACCTCATCTTCTACCACTTCCTGCTTATTGCCTTGCTTGTAGCACATGAACACAGGTATTCTTTCACCCTTTTTCCAGCTGTAGCTCAACTTCTTTTGGCTATTGTAATGGAATGTTGCTCGTGTCTCTGGAGCCTGGTTGAACATGGCATCCACCTCATCAGTGTCAAAGGATGCCGTTCCAGAAATGACATTCGAGGCCTGGTCGGCTGCCGCTCTTTGCACGTCATTCAGTACATCGTTCTCCGAACAGCCTGTCAAGAAACCCAGCAAGCTAATCGCTATGAACGTAAAAATGTTCTTTTTCATTTTGGTTTTCATATTTAATCGTTTTAAATAGTTTGTTATTCGTTATTGGCTTCATCACCCCACATGGATTCATCTGTGAAGTCGTCTAAATCATCGCCGTAGGCTTTAGCACCGCCACCACCAATCGGCGGTGTAATAATTTCACCCTCAGATCCTGCCAGTAGCTCGCTCTCTAATCTTGTGTAAATGATATCCACCTTTGGACATACATACTTGTTTTTCATAAACTTGTACCTCTTTTCAAATTGATTAGTTGTTTTTTTAATGTTTATCTTTTAGTACTTCGTAATTGTTTTTTTCTTCTGTAAAGATACTCTGTCTTTCTTCTGCCGGCAAAATTAGACATCTTTCGAATCTCACCAACTAACAAATTGTTTCAAAAGGTTACCATTTTGTATCAATCTACATATTCCGCAATATTGACAATATCAGAATAAAACACGGCAAAATCATCCATTGTCCACATCTTTATATACGCGAGGGCAAAAGACAGGATTTCAGAACAAAACTACCGCATAAATAGTTAACAAATGTTACCCCCCATATATCTTATAATATTTGTTAACACTTGAAACGCATATTCTTTTATCGTGTATATTTGCATAATAATATTATTTTTACAAGCATCCTATGCAAGTGTACTATCTTAACAAGCACCTCATGTGCGAGCATTATCAAAAGAACTCCCCTGTAGGCTTCAGGGTTGTAAGAGAAAAGAAAGGCGTGGTGGCACACACCGCTCCCTCGCGTACGGCCATGATTTTCTTGCTGGAAGGTGCCTTGCATGTGGAAGGTAAGCGGTTTCCCAGTTTCACCGTCCATGCCAACCAGATGTTTCCCATGCCAGCTGGTGTAGACAATTCCATTCGCTTTATGGAGGACTGCTTGGCATTGGTGCTTTATTTTATTGACAGCAAGTTCAAGTTTTGTCATAACATCATCACGGATGAGATGATTAAAAATGCGCCCAAGCGTGCCGACTGGTTGTTTGCCTTGGACATGATTAAACCAGTGGTAGTGCTGGCTCGGCAGACGGCCGACTATGTCATGGACGGACTGCTCTGTTGTGACATCCAGCTGATCAAGCAGCGCGAGTTCACGGCCGTCATGCAGGCCTATTACCCCAAAGACGAGCTGGTGCCGTTTTTGGTTCCGCTCTATGGGGTGGATTTAACGTTTCAGGACACCATCATTGCGATGTCGCGCACCTATCCTTCTATTGACGAAATGGCAGAAAAGGTGTGCATGAGCCGCCCCACATTCATACGCCACTTCAAGCAATGCTTTGGCGAAACGCCCAAGGCTTGGGTGAGTAAGGTGAAAGGCGAGGCACTGTTCAAGGCTCTGATCAACACCAACGACACCATGGAGCAGATAGCCAACGAGTTCAAGTTCTCCTCCGTACAGCGTCTTTCCACATTCTGTAAGGAGACACTTGGCGGCACACCCAGCGAAATAAGAAACGGCGAAGTAAAGCCCGAACATGCAATCTAACGCAGAGCTGTCAAACATTCCATAACACACTGTCGCTGAATACCTTACAATCTCATTGACTTTGGTGTCCAAACTCATTGAGTTTGACGTCCAAAGTCAATGAGTTTGGCGTCTAAAGTCAATGCTATTGAAACGCATGCGTCATCCTCTTTGTTCAAACAGGTTGATTCTTGCCTATTCAACTCCCATTGTAGTCGCACGCAATAAAAAAACATGTCGTTTCATTCCGTCAATGAGTTATTATTTATATATTTGCAAGACAAAGCCTTGTAGCATGTAGGCTGACAAGCAGAAATCTGCACGTTGCGGCTTCGGATGATGAAGATTCCGTCGGTCGATAATCTCAACAGGGAACTGTGTGGACTGTTCTGTACATCGAAACGTGCAGTGCGACAAACTTTAAAAGAATCAAGTTAAGATGGTCATAGCATTCATTCCTGTATGGGATAGCAGCAAGTCAATCCCCCAGAAGAACATCAAACCCTTTTGCGGAAAGCCCCTTGTGTGTTGGAGCATCGAGGCTTTGGAGGCCTGCCGCGAGGTGGACAAGGTGATTGTGGCCACCGATTCGGACGAGATAGAGCGAGTAGTGGCTTCCCGCTCGTATCGGAAGACCGAGATTTATCGCTGTTCAGAAGAGAATGCCAGCGACACCATCTCTGCCGAAAGCGTGATGCTGGCGTACATCCATGCCGCCAATCCGGCACCCGAGGCTTGCTTCATGCTGGTGCAAGCCACGTCGCCCATGACGCAAACGAAGCATTTCAGTGAGGCCTTGGCACTGTACCAGACTGCCCGATACGACTCCATCCTCTCCTGTGTGCGCAATTACAGGTTCTTTTGGAACGCCGATGGCACCAGCATGAACTACGACTACACACACCGTCCGCACCAGCAAAACTTTGAAGGAACGCTCATGGAGAACGGCGCGCTCTATATAAATAAGGTGGAGAACATCCTATCATCGGGCAACAGGCTAAGTGGTCACATCGGCATCTATGAGATGCCGGCTTACACGGCCATGGAGATTGAAGATTCAGACGATTGGACACTAATGGAACATCTTATGCGAAAGCATGTTTTGAACCATGCGGTGGACAGTCTGAAGAAATCCGTAAAGCTCTTTCTGTGCGACGTTGACGGTACGCTGACCGATGGCGGTATGTATTATGCAGAAAGCGGTGACGAGCTGAAAAAGTTCAACACACGCGACGGCATGGGGCTACAACTCTTGCAAGCGCAAGGCGTCAAGGTGGGCATCATCACCTCTGAAAACACCAAGCTGGTAGAGAACAGGGCTAAAAAGCTGAAAGTCGATTTTCTCGTTCAAGGCAAGCGACATGGAGGGAAACTTGAGGCGGCTCAGGAAATTTGTGACCAGATGGGCATCACCCTGTGCGACGTGGCTTACATCGGTGATGACGTCAACTGCCAACAACTGCTGAGTGCCGTTGGTATTTGCGCCTGTCCGGCCGATGCGATGCGCCCCATTCAAGAAATTCCGGGCATCATCATCATGCAAAAAGCCGGCGGCGAGGGGTGCGTGCGTGAGTTTATTGACCAATATCTGCTGGGCAGTAGGTGAAATGAAGCCTTGCAAGCCCTCACCAGTCAACAATTGGCACCAATTGTTTTGCTGGTTCTTTAATTTACAGTACCTTTGCCCATCAATAGCAAACCAGTTGATAAATAGATACATAACACTTGTGTTTGATGTATCATAAAAGTTGATAACGTTGGATTGGATTAACGCTCTTTTTACAATTCCGTCCCCAGTACAGGCAGTGGTGGTCATCTCTCTGATCATCGCTGTTGGCACGGCATTGAGCAAAATCAAGTTCATGGGAGTTTCTCTTGGTGTGTCGTTTGTTTTCTTCATCGGCATCATCGCCGGAAACCTGGGACTTTCCGTTGATTCAGCGGCTCTCAACTATGCCGAAACCTTTGGTTTGGTTTTGTTCGTATACACGCTTGGATTGTACGTGGGTCCCAACTTTTTCGGTGCTTTCCGGCATGAGGGGACCAGCTTTAACCTATGGGGGCTGGCCGTCATCATCGTAGGAACGGTGATGGCAGTGGCACTGTGCCCGCTGACGGGCATCTCCCTTCCCACGATGGTGGGCTTGTTGTGCGGCGCCACCACCAACACACCGGCACTCGGTGCGGCTCAACAAGCATTGGAACACATGAATCTTCCAACCGGCGGTGTGGCCCTGGCCACTGCCGTAACCTATCCGCTGGGTGTCGTAGGCGTTATCCTGGGCATTCTGATCATGCGCAAGTTATTTGTCAAGCCGGCAGATTTGGTGCCAAAATCTCCTGTGGACGAAGACCACACGTTCGTGTGCCAATTCCTCATTGTCAATCCAGCCATTGAAGGACGAACCATCGGTGAGCTGGCCGTGAGCACCCCTTTAAGGTTCATTGTCTCACGCGTTTGGCGACAGGATGAAGTGTTGGTGCCGGGTGCCTCAACGCATCTGCACACGGGCGACAACCTCATGGTGGTGACCAACCGTGAAGATGTGTCTGGCCTGGAGATTCTTTTCGGCCAAAGAGTGGAACGCGATTGGAACAAAGGGGAGATAGACTGGAATCAAATCGACCGCAAGGTAGAGTCGCGTGTCATCGTATTAACCCGTACAGCCCTCAATGGTAAGCTACTGGGAAGAATCCACTTGCGCGACAGTTTTGGTGTCAATGTCAGCCGTGTCACTCGTGGTGACGTCAAATTGCTGGCCACCAAAGATCTCAGGTTGCAGTATGGTGACCGTCTGACGGTTGTTGGTGAGCCGAAAAGAGTAGACAGTGCCGAGCACTTCTTGGGCAATTCGGTCAAGACACTCAACGAACCGAACGTGGGAAGCATCTTCTTTGGCATGATCTTAGGACTGGCCTTGGGCGCCATCCCCATCAGTTTCCCCGGCATGGACTCGCCCATTCGACTGGGAATTGCCGGCGGTCCCATCATCATGGGCATCCTCGTAGGTGCGTTGGGACCACACATGCACTTCATTTCGTACACCACTCGCTCGGCCTCCCTCATGCTTCGCCGGTTGGGGTTGGCGATGTATCTGGCCTGTCTGGGACTTGATGCGGGCAAAGATTTCTTCAGTACGGTGTTTCGTCCTGAAGGATTGCTGTGGGTAGGCATCGGTGCGCTGCTCACCATCGTACCCGTTTTAATCGTGGGTTGCATTGCTTTGCGCACCAAGAAACTTGACTACGGAACCATTTGCGGCATCCTTTGCGGAGCCATGGCCAACCCGATGGCACTGTCGTATGCCAACGACACCATCGAAGGGGATACACCCAGCATCAGCTATGCCACGGTTTACCCCATCGGAATGTTTATTCGGGTCATCATAGCCCAAGTATTAATCATGTTCTTTGTGTGACAAAAATAATGAAAACTCGTTTTAAGTATTTCTTTCTTACCTACGTTTTCTTTGTCCTAATCTTTATCATTCAGAAACCTCTGTTCATGCTTTACCACCTGCCTTTGTTCAAAGAGGCAACGTGGAAAGATTGGTTTTTGGTGCCTTACCATGGCCTACCGCTGGATTTTTCGTTGGCCGGGTACCTCACGCTCATACCTGGATTGTTGTTGATTTGCACCATCTGGTCGCGCAAACGTTTGTGGAGAAGACTGGCAAAGGCCTATTTTGCAGTCATTGCCATCATCCTGTCGGCTGTCTTTGTCATCGACCTGGGTCTCTATCGGTATTGGGGATTCCGATTAGACACCACGCCTTTGTTCTATTTCTGCTCCTCTCCGGGGGACGCATTGGCCAGTGCCAGCGCATGGGAACTTATCGGTGGCATCGTGGCTTTGCTGCTTATGACCGCCCTCCTCTATGCCCTGTTTTATTTGTTGCTGAGAGATGACGTGCTCGAAAAGAAGCTTTTGCCCCTCAACCGGCCCTTCTTTACCTTCCTTTTCGTGCTGCTTTGGGCGGCCTTGTTCATCCCTATCCGTGGAGGATTCAAGGTATCGACTATGAATATAGGCAAAGTATATTTCAGTGAGAACATGCGTTTGAACCATGCTGCGACCAATCCGCTGTTCAGTTTGTTGGCTTCATCGCAAAAACAGGTAAGCTTTAAGCAGCAATATCGCTTCATGAAGGATGACGAAGCCAACAAGTTGGTGGCACAGATGTACGACCAGGATGTTGTACATCGGTCTTATCAGCCCCCCCAGCAATGGATATTGACCACCGCTCGGCCTAATATTCTGTTCGTGGTGATGGAGAGTTTCTCCTCCAAACTCATGGCGTCACTGGGCGGAGAACGCAATGTGGCGATCAATCTGGACCGACTTTCGGCCGAAGGATTGCTGTTCCGCCACTTCTATGCCACGAGTTTTCGAACCGACAGAGGACTTGTTTCCATCCTCAGCGGATTCCCTTCACAGCCCACCACCAGCATCATGAAGATGCCAAAGGTGTCTCAAAGTTTGCCTTCCATTGCCGCAAGTTTACGCAAGGTGGGCTATACGGCCGATTATTATTATGGTGGCGATGCCGATTTTACCAACATGCGGTCGTACTTGAAGGGCACAGGATTTGAGAAGATTGTGTGTGATGAAGACTTTCCTGTGTCAGATAGACTCAGT
>URFI01000022.1 GCA_900547085.1 uncultured Prevotella sp. | reverse complement strand
ATTCTATCAAATAGCAAGAAAAAGATATAAGCGTCTGTTTATCAATAACATACATTTCCATGATAGCGATATCAAACAAGCTCGTCATCCAACGGCGCGCACATATTAAACAGGAGATTGTTATCCGTCTTACGCATGAACCGATGATGAATATATTGCCCTCTACTTGCTGCAAATCAACAGAACATGCCGCCCATCTGCCTGCGTGGTAGCGAAAACATAAACCGCTCCCCCATCCTTCAGCTTGATCCGTTTGCGCAACTCGGCCACGGAAAGGGGAAAGTTGCGGGTGGTGATGTTGGCCTGACGCACGTCGCGAAGCACCGACTTCAGCTCTTTCTTGTTCATCGACGAGAGAGCTTGGATGCGGAACTTCCGCCCAGGAAACGCCGAGAGGTCACGGTCAGAGATAAAGAGATGCGAGTTGGGTGCTATCTTCCGAACGCCCATTTGGGCACTCAAGGCCGAGAAACAACCGGCCTTCATGATTGACGCATGGGGCTCGTAGAGGTACTGTCCCGGCCGCATTTCTTCCGGACTGACGTAAGGAGGCGGTACGTCAGACGGCTCATCGGTCGAACAAACAAAAGCCTGGTCGTCGTTTACGCAATGGAGGGTGAGCGGCTTATACCGTTGCTTGCTCAAGACGAAGAGCAGTTCTTTGCACTCGTTTCTCACCGACAGCACATGTATCTCGCACACCTTCACCTCCTCTGTCTCGAGTTGAGCCACAGCTTGGTGCCAGTCGAGCATCGGAGAGAGCTTCACCATGACAAAAAGACTCTTATCCGTGAGCTGTTCTTTCAGGCTCAATAAATCAGGAGTACAATCGCTAATGGCCACCGTCTTGCCGCCCTGTCGGTCACGACGGGCAGGATCCAGGTAGATTATTGTGGCGTGATTCATCCGCTGAAGATAGTCCACACCGTCGGCACACACCACCTCTGCCTGCCGCAGGCCTAACAAGGAGAAATTGTGTTGAGCCATCTCGCACAACGCTTGTTGCCGTTCTACGTAGATACAACGCTCGAATTGACGGGCCATGAAGGAGAAATCAACTCCAAAACCGCCTGTCAAATCGACCAAAGATGGCTCTGTTTCATGGGGCAGGTGGACTTTCTTCAAGTCGACCGACCGTGATTTTTGAACGAAATCTGCACAGAGCCGCGCGGCCAACTGCGCCTTGTAGCGCGCCGTTTGCTCGGAAGAGCATTGCTCCATAGACAGGTGGGGCGGGTACAACAGTGCGTCTATGGCTGCCCAGGACGGCAGTTTTTGTCGGGCAGTCTGTCGCCCCGCAATCTGTTGCAAGGCCAAAGGCATGTCCACACCCGGGTGTTGGCCTCCCTTGAGGGCCAGCTGCCGCACGTCATCATCGGCGTGTTGGCGAATGAATGCTGCGGTAACTTCGTTCATCATACCCATCTCTTCATCGAAAATAAAATAAAAAAAGTAGCCGGCGGGCTACTTGATTACCTGATAATAACGCTTTGCCTGTGCCCGTGAGCGGAAGTTAAAATGCCACCATTCGGTACGCAAGGGCTTGAAACCAGCGTATGTCATGACGTCACGAAGCAGCTGACGGTTCTTGCGAGCCTGCCTGCTGATGCGCCCATGCGCCACCAGTTGGGCTTCGTTGTCAATGTGAGCCGCACGTCCCATATAGTCTATTTTGGTGCCCATGTCAAGGGTATCGCCCTTCAGATTGCACAGCGTGAGGTCGACAGCCAGTCCGTAATTGTGCAAACCACCGCCGCGTGCGGGATTGGACACATAGAAATATTTGGAGGTATGCTTCACCTTGTCCCACATTTTTTGCTGAATGGACATAGGACGGGCAGCGTCATAAATCTTCAATCGAAGATCTGGACGCAACTCCTTGAGCCGCTTTTGCGCCTTAACCAGCGCCTGTGCTGCGCGCGGATGGAGGTAGGCTTCGCGCAAATCGTCGTACAACACGCCGCCAGTGAAGTTGTCTGCGCGGGCGTACATCAAGGATACCTGGATGGTTTTGTCGAGCTGTTGCACGTTGACATAGCCCCGACGCTCGAGCGACTGTGCCGTTTTACTAAGTTTTTGCTTATCTTGTGCCACCGCAAAAGTGGTGGTCAAGACAAGCAATAAGATGATTTTTCGCATGCTTTGAGTGGATGTTCTGTTAACGATGAGATGGATTTTTTATTTCCATCAGCCTCATCATCGCGTCAAATCGATGGCCAATACGGGCTCGTTGGTGGTGATGTAATCCACCCCGGCCTTATTCATTTCTTCAATACCAGCCTTATCACTGACGGTCCACACGTTGACTGTCATGCCCAGGTCGTGCGCCTCTTTGATCCATTCGGGGTGCTTGCGCAGAGCACTGATATGGTAATCAATGCCTGTGATGCCATCCTGATGGAGCTGAGCCGGTGTCTTGTTGCCCGAAAGATAAGCCACTTTCGCCTGCTTGTCCAGTCGTACCAGTTCCAAACACACGTCATGACTGAACGCAATGTATTCCACTTGGTTCTGAATTCCATATTTTTTCACGGCATTCACCGTTGCTTGAACAGCGCGTTTGTTAGCTTCAAGCGTTGAATGGGTCTTGATTTCAATGATGAGTTTGGTCTTGCTTTTGGTCTTTTTCATCATCTTCAACAAGTCCTTCAGCTGTGGCATCTTCTCCCCATTCTTAAGTGTTAGGTTCTTACAATCCTTATAAGAAGCTTTTTCAAGCACCACGCCATTGAAATCAGCGTCATGATTCACCATCAGTTTTCCATCGGTCGTGATCCATACATCTATTTCAGAGCCATAGATATTCAAGTCGAGTGCCTTCTGGAGCGATGTCCTTGAGTTTTGAGCCGAGCCTGGTGTGGTCCAGTAACCACGGTGAGCAATGACTTTTGAACCTGCAAACATGCTGACTGTTGCAAAGGCAACAAGGGCTAGTGTACAAAATAATTTTTTCATAATGGTATGCGTATTGATTGTTTATGATTTACGTATGTATCTGCAAAGATAAGAAGTTGGCGTGACACAACCAAACCAAAACACAAGTAAACAGGGCGAGGAAGGGGGAAGTTTGTACTACTTTAACTGATAAAGCAGGCCCAATCTCACTTCGTATGTACGGGCAGTAGCATCGTTTCGATAGGTATAATGGGTATCACGATGATAATAAGCGCCCGACAAATGAAGGCCCCATTGTCGCCAAACTGGGATTTTAACCATGGGACGCAACATCCATACGGATGATTGGTTGCGCTCGCCTTGTGCGCTGAAGGTTTCGTATGGCGTGTCAGCTGGCACATCTTCGTAGCCACGCCAACTGTACATTCTAAAAAAGCGGGCATCCAGAGAGAAAGAAAAGCGGTGACCTACCGAGAATTGCGTGCGTGACAGGGCGGTGAAGCCGCTGCCCATGTTGTAGGATTTGTGAAAGGGATTGTCGGTATAATCGCTCCAAAGTCCGCCCAACAACATACCATTGAGGAAGAAAGATTGATCAAATTGCAGGTTTTGATGGATGGAAGGAACCCTACAAAGCCACCCCACTCCGATGCTGGCTGCTTCGGAAAGCTGGTAAGGGGGCAAGCCTCCGTTGCGCCCATTGGTATGTTCGTAGTTGAAATGTTGATAAACACCGAAGCGCGACTGCATGCCCCGGTGCTCCATCACAGGAGCTGCTGCCAACTGTCCGATGATGTTGATGTGGTTCACGGCATGTTGTTGATGCCCCACAACCACACCCGCTTCGAGGGTAAAGTAATCGAAAGGCTTGTTCTCATCATTGAAAGCGTCGCCATAGCGGACCGACAAATCCAAATAAGGCGTATGAAACCGCATCGTGGAAGCATCGTGGCCCGATACATATCTATCGCCAACAGATATCGTCATGCGTATAGGTAATCGTTCGTCATCATGATAAGCTACTTTTTGAGGACGTATCTTCCACGCCTCACCAGTGAATATGCGATTCAATGCGCGGATGGGATTGATAGCTGCTCCCAATAGTTCTTGGGCAACACGCTGCCACCCTCGCTGGTCATCATGGTACACGAGGTTGGACAAACGATAGGTGCTCTCGCCAATAGCCAATCCACCTATGCCGGTAGAAATGGCGTCATTGATGGATGGGAGTTCGTTTTCACCAGCAATTTCCCACATCAAGTCACCAGCCAGGGTATAAGGTATCGACTCCCAGAAGTTCATACCATTACTGCGAGCAGCGTTGAAGAATAGGTTACCATGATAGGGATGGTACCATAAATTGGTGTGAAATACATCTCCATCCCAAAACCATTTGTTGAGCCGAACGTTGCGTTTGATCGTTTTACTGGTTACCTTGGCGAAGTTAGCATCTAATAAAATAGTCAACGGCCAAGAGGGTAGCGTTAATCCCCACCACTTCAGCGGCTGCACGCCATGGATATTTGGGGGGATTGGCTGATTGTTTGTCCATCAGTGAGTCAACATTGAACACATAGGGCGATTGATTTAACAAGGTATCAGGTAGCACTACGCTGTCAACCAATGCGCTTGAATCGCTTTGTAGATGGCAGGTCTGCGCTTTACTTTCTATCGAAAATAAAGTAACAAGAACACTCATGCCAACCCAGCACTTGGTTTTAGCCAAACAATCAATAAGAGATAAGTAATTCAAGTATATCGAACATCTTAAGCATGGTTCAACATAAGCGGCACTTCCCTCACCAACAAAAAAGCCTACCTGTCACTGAAACGATGTCTGAAAGGCACGATTTCCGGTGACACATAGGCTGTTTACGATTCTTGAAACAGAACTGAAAACTATCAGTTTCTGTCTTATTTCACGGTAATGAGGAAGTAATTCTTCTTTCCACGCTGCACCAACAGGTACTTACCGTCTATCAAATCGTCTGCCGTGATGACCTGATCGAAGGACGAAAGCTTCTCTTTGTTGAGCGAAACGCCGCCTCCTTTCACCAACTTCCGCATCTCACCTTTGCTTGGGAACATCTCCATTCCCTCCTGATTGAAGAGGTCTACGGCCGTAGAACCCAACTGTTCCTTGCCGATTTCGTATTGTGGAACGCCGTTAAAGACATCGAGGAAGGTAGCTTCATCGAGCTTTTGAAGGCTCTCTTTGGTGGCTTTTCCGAACAAAATGTTGCTGGCTTCAATGGCCATGTCTAAGTCTTCCTGCGAATGAACCATCACCGTTACCTCCTCAGCCAAACGCTTTTGAAGGACACGTCGGCCAGGATCTTGCTGATGTTCGGCCACCAGTGCTTCGATGGTTTCACGCTCCAAGGAGGTAAATATCTTGATGTATTTCTCGGCATCGTCATCACTAACGTTCAACCAGAATTGATAGAACGCATACGGTGTTGTGCGGTTTCTGTCCAACCAGATGTTACCGTTCTCCGTCTTGCCGAACTTTTTCCCGTCAGCCTTCGTGATTAAGGGGCATGTCAGACAGTAAGCATTCTCCTCAGCGCCCAACGTTCGGCGAATCAACTCAGTACCCGTCGTCATGTTTCCCCATTGGTCGTTGCCGCCAAGTTGCAGTTTGATGCCATGCTTCTGATAGAGATGAAGGAAATCATAGCCCTGCAACAGCTGGTAAGTGAACTCGGTAAACGACAAACCATCGCTGGCTTCACCGTTCAAACGCTTCTTCACACTGTCTTTGGCCATCATATAATTCACAGTAATGTGCTTGCCTACCTCGCGTGCAAAGTCAAGGAAAGTGAAGTCTTTCATCCAGTCATAGTTGTTCACCAGTTCGGCTTTGTTGGGTGTGTCACCATCAAAGTCGAGGAATTTGGACACCTGTTGCTTGATAGCCTCTTGATTATGGTACAAGGTATCAGCGTCCAAAAGGTTGCGTTCCAAGCTCTTTCCTGACGGATCACCAATCATTCCCGTCGCTCCACCCAGCAACAAATAGGGCTTGTGCCCACATCTTTGCAGATGACGGAGCATCATGATGCCACACAAGTGGCCGATATGCAAGGAGTCGGCCGTTGGGTCAGTGCCCAAATAAGCCGACACGAGTTCTTTTTCAAGCAGTTCTTCGGTGCCTGGCATCATCTGTGCTAACATGCCACGCCATTTCAGTTCTTCAACAAAGTTCTTTGTCATCGAATCAAATTTATATTTTTCGTTTGTATAATGAAGCTGGGGCCTCTACTCAAAGAGAAACTTACGGCACTGGATCATATCCACTACCACCCCACGGATTACATCGTAAGATGCGCCATACAGCCAACGCCAGCCCCTTGAACGGGCCATACTTGATGATGGCCTGCCGTGCATATTCCGAACATGTTGGCGTGAATCGGCAAGACGGGGGCGTGTAAGGCGTGATGAATTTCTGATAGAACAAGATGGGAGCCAGCAAGATTCCTTGGAGAATCCGCATCATACCGTGACTTATAGACCTTAGGATATTCACAGTTTATCAGCTACTCGTTTTAATAAGACCTGCATACTTCGCTCCACGGTGTCCGTATCATGAAGCTCATCAGACATCCAGATAAAGCCCAATAACAGCTGACGATTGGGGGAATCTGCCATAGATGACACCACAATCTCTTTGTTCAGCCGGTACGCCTCACGCACTTGACGCTTCACACGGTTGCGTTTAACGGCTCGCTTGAAGTGCCTTTTCGACACACTCACCATCATCTTGACGGACGCTTCATGTTGTAAATCGCCATCAGGTTGATCGGTCAGCAAATAAACAACCCTTAAAGGAAACACCGAAAAGGATTTACTTTTGCCTCCGGTAAAGAGCTTTTCCAGCAGTGTTCTACCGCATATCCGCTCCCACTTACTGAGTTTAAAAGGCCTAATGGTCGGCAATTTACTTTTTATTTTTTATGTTTTTTCAGATAAGCCTTCAAGGCTCCCGTCATCGAAGGATTGTCTGCATCGGGTGCTTGCAAGTCCAATCGAAACCCTTCTGCCGTAACTGCCTTGCATGTGGCAGGGCCAAAGGCACCAATCTTAATGTCACCTTGTTCAAAATGAGGCAGGTTTTGTTGCAATGTCTTCACGCCCGTAGGACTGAAGAAGATAATCATGTCGTAATCAAACGTCTTCACTTCCTCTTCTGTCATGTCATTGCTCACCGTTCGATACATCACACATTCGGTATGTTTAAGTTTCTTTGCGTCCAACAGGTTCTTGAGATCATCGTTGTGAACACTACTCATCGGAACGAGATACTTCTCGGTTTTATGCTTGACCATCAACGGAACCAGGTCGGCAATCTTGCCACTCGTTCCAAAAAACACCTTGCGTTTGCGATACTGTACATATTTCTGGATGTACAGCGCAATGGTTTCAAGTACACAGAAGTACTTCATGTCTTCCGGTATGGTGATACGCATCTCCTTGGCCAGCGTGAAAAAATGGTCTATCGCATGGCGAGAAGTGAACACAATAGCTGAATAATCGAGAATGTTAATGCGTTGCTTACGAAATTCTTTTGCAGAGAGTCCCTCCACTTTGAAGAAGGGTCGGAACACACACTTCACACCATATTCTTTCTCAATATCATAATATGGCGACTTCTCACTTGTTGGTTGGGGCTGTGATACCAAGATTTTTTTGACCATCAGTGTCCTAAAAATTTACTTTAAAATGATTGTTTGCCAATCCAAAAACTCCCCACAAAGCGAGCATTGGAATGATTTCAAGTGCACAAAAGTACAAAATTATTTGCAGAAAAGACCCCGTTTGACGGAAAAAGATGGCATACGACTTATAGAGCGTAAGCAATTTAATCAGCACGATGACAATAATTGCATAAATAACAGCACTTTTCATCGAGACATCGAAATATGACAATAACATGACAATGGGAAATAATGCCACGCCTTCCATCGACACCAAGAACAACCGAGCCTTCATCCATTGTCCGTTTTTTTTCCTATCAAAGAACACCCAGTTGGTGAATGTATAGACCAAGGTTTTCGCCATGAAATACAAAACGAGGGCTGCGGTATAAATACCCATGATCTGGTAGTATTCCAGCACAAAGATATCGGTGACATAGGTGCGTGAATAGAAAAAGAACAAGAGGGCCAACAGCAGGCACGTCTGAAAGACAAAAAAGAACTGAAACCGTATCTCTTCAGCCGTTTCCGTGACTTCTGTCGTCCGTCCGCGTGGCTGATAAAAGAAGGTCTTAACCTGCTTTTCCAAGAACCGCTTAGACTTTGAAAAGGCGAGCATGGCCAGGATAAAGCATCCGAGCAGCACACCTGTAATCAAGTCGTCACCCGACACCGTGTACGGAACAGGGTCGCCGACCACGCCCACGCGCCCTCCATCGAGTTCGGGATGGAACATCGAGTCTTTCGAAAAGAACGACTCCTTGTAATATTGCGGCAGACTGACATCGCGAAAGCTCTTCCCTACCGGATGACCCGGCAAGTGAAGGGTATCCGGCATCTGGCTCCAACTGATTTTACTGGGCTTGATATGGGCCTGAATGGCCGAGTCTTGTTGTGCCGGAGTGGCATCTTTGGGCAACCACTTCAGCACCTGTGCCGGCGTAAGCTGCTTGGGCTGTCGCGCCATAGAGGACCCAGTATGCGCAGTATCGGCAACGATTGACTGTGAAAGAGAGTCGGTCTGCAACATTTACTATTTAATACCGAAGGCTTGTTTGATGCGCTCCACGTCGTCCAGCTTCTCCCAAGTAAACAGCTCTACCTGCATGACTTTCGTTTCATGATAACGACTTTCAAACGTTTTTTCCTTCACTTCGTACTGTCGTCCCATGTGTCCGTAAGCCGCTGTCTCGAAATAAATAGGATTGCGAAGGCCGAATTTCTTCTCGATGGCTTTCGGTCTAAGATCGTACATCTCACCTATCTTCTGGGCAATCTCGCCATCCGTCATCCCAACTTTGCCTCGTCCGTATGTATTTACATAGATGTTGATGGGCTTAGCCTCACCAATGGCATAACTAATCTGCACCAACACCTCGTCTGACACGCCTGCCGCTACCAGGTTTTTAGCAATATATCGCGAAGCGTAGGCTGCCGATCGGTCTACCTTACTAGGGTCTTTGCCCGAGAAAGCTCCGCCACCGTGGGCACCTTTCCCACCGTATGTATCGACAATAATCTTCCTTCCGGTGAGCCCGGTGTCGCCATGAGGTCCGCCAATGACAAACTTTCCCGTAGGATTCACATAATATAAGATGTCATCATTAAACAGTGCGCGCGTCTTGTCGTCACACGCTGCCTTGACACGGGGTATGAGAATGTTGATGACGTCGGCCTTGATTTTGGCCAACATGCGGTCGTCATCGCTGTCAAACTCGTCGTGCTGCGTGCTCACCACGATGGTGTGGATGCGACGCGGCGTGTGGTCGTCGTTGTATTCAATGGTGACTTGGCTCTTCGCGTCGGGACGAAGATAGGTCATCTCCTTGCCTTCCTTGCGGATTTCTGCCAAAACTCGCATGATAAGGTGAGCCAAGTCCAGCGATACCGGCATGTAGTTTTCTGTTTCGTTGATGGCATAACCAAACATCATACCTTGGTCTCCGGCGCCCTGTTCGTCTTCATTCGCCCGATTCACCCCACGGTCAATGTCGTCACTCTGTTCGTGAATGGCCGACATGATGCCACACGAATCGCCGTCAAACTGATATTCCGACTTGGTGTAACCTATCTTCTTGATGGTTTTGCGCGCGATGGTTTGCAGGTCAACGTATTCTTTCGAGCGAACCTCTCCCATGATCACCACCTGTCCGGTGGTCACAAAGGTCTCGATGGCGCAATGTGCGTCACTATCGTAAGCCAAGAACTGATCGAGCAAAGCGTCTGAAATTTGGTCAGCAACTTTATCTGGATGTCCCTCTGAAACTGATTCTGATGAAAATAAATAGGCCATATCTATAATTCTTGTTGTTTGTTGAACATGCAAAGTTAGCAAAAAAAACACAATCTTTCACGCATCTGCTTTATTTTAACTCCTTTATAGCGTTTCCGCATGCTCGCCAAACGAAGCCTACTCACAATAGGCCTTTGGTATGGAAACACTATGTTTACACGCCTTTGAATGATGGTTCTGCGAAGCGCCGACCAAAAGATGATAACGGCAAAAAGTGGACATGCCCGAACTGTTTTCATGCTTCTTTGGCTCGTTTGGCTGACACTTTTTGTCCTAAAAAAGTGCCTATAAAACGGCATGTGTAAAATGGTGAAATAGAAAAATTAACTATGCTTACAGGATGCATCAATGGGATGAAAAGCGAAGAAAATCGATATTTTTCGTTTAAAACATCGAAACTTACGGCCTATTTGCATGCGTTTGGGCTGTCATTCACATGGGTTTGCAGCGTAAAAGCATTGCTATTGCCAGCCAATCTCAATGCTTTTGCAAGAAAAACATGTGTCAAAGAGGATTGAAAAGTCCGCAATTTATCACAACACAATGACACACAAGGCATTACAAAACCGCCTCATATTTCCCATATTTACAGCAAGCAGGGATGTTGTTTACAAATACGCCAAAGGTGAAGAGGCGTTTGTCAAGAAAAAGGACAATTGAAATTCTACTTTGGGCATGGGCGTTTTGTGCCGCTTTTACGCTCCAATCTTTTGATTTCATCATTGCGTCACACGGTTTGATTCAAACACACAGCGCATCAGCAACCTACAGGTACAGGTTGGAGTTATGTCAAGGTCAGGAAATAGTCCACAACTTATTCTATTGAAAAACGGCACGAGAATGACACGGGCTGAAAGCCCAGAAGCTTACAGCCCTGGGCAGCGCCCTGGGTAATCGTGTGATTAAGTGTACGCCCTGCAAGGGCAAAAGCAAGCACAACACAATCATGTTCAAACGCTTTTGCCCTTGCAGGGCGCATATTCCACAACGTAATCCATTCCCAGGGTGTTACCCTGGGCTATAAGCTTTTGGGCTTTCAGCCCGTGGAGATCTGCGTCTTTCAAACAGAAAAATACAAGATAAGTGAGCAATAGGTTACAAACTTTTTGTGAGAAAGTGATGAAGTTGAAATAAGGACAATTCACATTCTGCTTTGAGCACGGACGTTTTGGTTCAATATGATGAAACAGTTACGGTATCGTAGGGGCGATACTGCGGACGGAACATGATGAAATGCGCCTCTACGTTTGGCCCATCTTTTGATGTGTCCGCATCGTAACATATTGTTACCTGCCACAATGAAAAATGCCATTGAACTATTGATCAAGTTCAATGGCAATACCTGTGAACAAACAAGCTAACCACTCCCCTCCCTTTTGGGGAGGGGTTGGGGGTGAGGCCGTCACCCTATTGTTTACTTCTTTTCTTCCGGCAACATGGTTACCGAGATGTAGTTTCCAGCCTTCAGAAATTCTTTCATGAAGGCGGCGATGGTCTGTGGTGTCTGTGCGCTAATCACCTGCTTATAATCTGTGTGCGTGTCAATACCGTGCTTACGATACAAATCCACCACACCATTCCAATAACGGTTGGTCTTAGCCACATCATCCGCCTGCTTCAGCATCACGGCTTTAATCTTATCAACCATCGTGGCATCCACCGTCTTGGTAAGCTCTTGCACGGCACTCTCCATGATGCTCAGGGCCAAATCCTTCTTCTCTGGCTTCATGGGACAAACGCCAAGCAACTGAATCACGTGGTAATCATCGTCGATGGTTGCCGCACCTTGCGCCCCACACGAGTAGGCTGCACCAGCATCCTCACGAATCTTCTGCAAATAAACCATCGACAACACCTGTCCGGCGATGGATGCTTTAACATCATTCTCCACGGTGTAAGGCATGTCTTCGTTGTACCATATCTTATAAGCCGTTGACTTAGGTGTTTCCATCTTGCGCTTGAAGGTGTTGTCTATCTTGCCTTTCTGCAGGAAGGTCACGCGATGTCCCTTCACAATCTTATTCTGTGAGGGCAGACTGGCTATGTATTGACAAATCAAGGGGCGGATGGCAGCCTCGTCATAGTTGCCTATGAGGGTGAATGTCCATGCTGCCGCATTGGCTGTACGCTCCTTAGCCATGGCCAAGATGCGGTCGTAAGATACGTTTGGCAGGTCATCTGCTTTGACAGGAGTCAACCGTGGATTGTGCCCGTACATCGTTGCCGTGAGCGAATCAGAGAGGGCCACCTCCGGCGAGAGCGCGCGGTTTTTCAGACTTACCTTGTACTGACTGATGAGGTTGTCGTACGATTTCTGGTCTTTGTTGATGCCAGTGAAGTAGAGATACAGCATTTGCAGCATCGTTTCTACATCCTTGGGCGTGGATGACCCCGATGCCGAGCTATTCTTAAAGCCCAATGACAGGTCGACATTGGCTATCTTACCAGCCAATGCTTTGCTCAGTTCGGTCAGCGAGAACTGTCCCAATCCGCTATTTGCAATCACTTCATCAAACATCTTGGCGTTGAGATAATCCTTCTCACCGTATAACGAAGAGCCTCCAAAGCCCTCTGCCGACAGCAGCACCTCATCCTTCTTCAAGTCGGTATGCTTGAGTACAACCGTCGCACCGTTAGACAGTTTCAGCTCTGTGTACCCCAATTTATCGTTCTTCTTCTCACTCTTGATGGTTCCAGGGATCGGTTTTTTCGTAATCAACGGTTCGTTCTTCACGTTGTCAACGTATGCCGTTACCTGCTGTTGTTTAGCCGTTTGAAGGGCTGCGAGCAGTTCTTGACGGGTTGGATACACAGCACCCTCTTTCTCGTTGTTAAAGTTCACAATGACAATGTCGTTCTTGGGAATCAGCTGCTTCATGTATTCGTTGACCGCCTCAACTGGAATGGCTGGAACCATCTGCTTCATCAATTGATAGGTGTAATCGATGGACGGCATAGGCTCGTTGGTCAAGAAATAACCCAGACATTCGTTGAAAAACTGCGTGTTCTTGCGCTTGTCTTTGTTGCTGTATGCCTTGTCAAGGCTACTCAACAGGTCGGCTTTATAGCGATCGTATTCGGTCGGGGTGAATCCAAATTCGACTGCACGACGGGCTTCTACCACGGCTGCGGTGAGCGAAGCGGCAAGTTGAGAGGGGTCTTTGGGTTGGGCAAAGATACTGAACGCATCTTTCGTCTTAGCAAAAATATAGTTGTCATCACTGGCTCCAGCACCCACGTATGGACAGTCTGCCTTTTGTGCTGCTTCGGTATAGCGATCGTTCAGCATGTTGAGTGCGGCTCCTTTCAAATAACCATAGAGGATGTATTCAACGGAATTTTTCAACGAGTCGGGGTAAGTATCGTGCTTGAACATCACCTGTACGTTGTTGGTTCGCTGCTCTTTATCCTTGTCAATGATAACGATTGGCTCGGCTGTATCAGGCACTGGCTCATCAAGCACAGGAGCTTGGTTGGCTGGGTTCTTGATACCACCGAAGAGTTTCTTAATCATGGCCTCGGTATGATCAACGTCTACGTCGCCAATCACAATGATGCCTTGGTTAGAAGGATGATACCATTTCTCGTAATAGTCGCGCAATTCCTTGGGCGAGAAGTTGTCTACGACACTCATCAGACCGATAGGATAACGCACACCATACTTGCTTCCCGGATACAGTTTGGGCAGATTACGCTCAAACATGCGGCTCTGTGCGCTGGTACGTAGTCGCCATTCCTCATGTATCACACCACGCTCCTTGTCTATCTCCTTTGGATCGAGTGTTAAACCCGTAGACCAATCGCGCAATATCAACAAGCAAGAGTCGAGCGAACTCTGTCGGGTAGTGGGCACATTGTCAATGTTGTAAACTGTTTGGTCGATGGAGGTGTAAGCATTGAGGTCGCTACCAAACTCCACACCAATGGAGCGAAGGTACTCAATGAGGTCGTTACCTTTGAAGTTGTCGCTGCCATTAAAGGCCATGTGTTCCAGGAAATGCGCCAATCCTCGCTGGCTTTCTTCCTCTTGAATGGACCCCACCTTCTGTGCAATATAAAAGTTTGCACGGTGTTCGGGCCAGTTGTTGTAACGAATAAAATAGGTTAAGCCATTGTCGAGCTTACCCATTCTCACAGCAGTGTCTACCGGTACGGGCGGCATCTGCATTTGAGCATGCAGCATACCTGCACACAACAGAAGCAAAGCACTAAAAAGATGTCTGATTTTCATAGGTGAAATAATTTTATAAAATGAAACTTCTTGTTTGTCTGCAAAGATAGAAATTATTTGTTAAATTATCAATCTGTCATAAAAAAAGAAAGAAAATACGTGTTAAAATCTCATTAAAAATTGATTTCAAAAATTAGTTTTTTGAGATTTTGATCTTGTTTTTGAAATCAATATGAAAGTGAATAAAGGAATGGAACACGTAACACTACCAAACTGACTTACGTAAAAAAAGTGGCTTCCCACTCCCACCATACTCCATTTTTTTTGTACATTTGCTCGGTGAGGTGAAGGTGTTTTCTTTTCATCCGCCTCCACATATCAAATATAAAAAACTACTATTCGAACGATATGAAACCATTAAAATTCAACGTTAGACTTCTTGTGACAGGATTGGCAGGATGCACTGTCACGGCTACCACCGCAAAGAAACCTGTCAAACCCAACATTATTTATATCATGTGCGACGACATGGGCTACGGTGACTTAGGCTGCTACGGTCAGTCATTTATTGAGACACCCCACATCGACCAGCTCGCCACCGAGGGCATGCGGTTCACACAAGCCTACGCAGGTGCCCCTGTGAGTGCCCCTTCGCGTGCCTGCATGATGACAGGGCAGCATACTGGACACACACGAGTACGTGGAAACGAGGAATTTTGGAAAGATGTTCCGATGGTGAAATACGGTGAAAACGAAGACTATTCAAGAGTGGGACAGCTGCCATACGATGCCCACCACGTCATTGTGCCAGAAATCTTGAAAAGGCAAGGTTATCGAACAGGAATGTTTGGCAAATGGGCTGGTGGCTACGAAGGCTCTGAGTCGACCCCCGACAAGCGTGGCATTGATGAGTTCTTTGGCTATATTTGCCAGTTCCAGGCACACTTGTATTATCCCAATTTCCTCAACGAATACAGCCGTGAGCGTGGAGATACCGCTGTCAGCAGATTGGTGCTGGACAAAAACATCCGCTACCCCATGTCGGGCAAGCTATATAATCAACGGCCTGAATATTCTGCCGACTTGATTCATCAGCGTGCGATGGACTGGATAGACGCGCAAGACAACCAGCATCCCTTTTTCGGTATCTTTACTTATACCCTTCCACACGCCGAATTGGTACAGCCCGACGATTCGCTTTTGGCGTATTATAAACGGAAATTCTTTGTGGACAAAACATGGGGCGGACAACCCCACAGTCGCTATAACGCTACCGAACACACCCACGCTCAATTTGCTGCGATGATTTCAAGGTTGGACATTTATGTGGGGCAAATCATGCAAAAGCTGAAAGAGAAGGGGTTGGAAGAGAACACCATCGTCATCTTCACCAGCGATAATGGACCTCATGAGGAAGGCGGAGCCGACCCTGCATTCTTTGGAAGGGACGGAAAATTGCGCGGTCTGAAGCGACAGTGTTACGAAGGCGGCATCCGCATTCCATTCATTGTACGGTGGCGCAACCGCATTGCAGCTGGCACGGAAAGCGACCTGCAAATTGCCTTTTACGACCTCATGCCTACCTTTTGCGAGCTGGTGGGAGTGAAGAACTATCAAAAACGCTACGCCAACAAGAAACTAAAGGTGGACTATTTTGACGGAATCTCGTTCGCTCCTACGCTTTTAGGACAACCACAACAAAAGAAACATGCCCATTTGTATTGGGAATTTTCTGAAACCAACCAGATTGGAGTACGCATGGGCGACTGGAAAATGGTTGTCATCAAAGGCATTCCACACCTCTACGACCTGCCCAAAGACCTACACGAAGACCATGACGTGGCAGCAGAACACCCTGAAATTGTGCAACGCATGACGCAAATCATTCAAGAAGAGCATGTTGACAGTCCGCGCTTTCCTGTTAC
>URFI01000021.1 GCA_900547085.1 uncultured Prevotella sp. | reverse complement strand
TCGGGTGCATTGATGGTAGGCAAACCATTTATAAATACTAATTTGCAAGATGGCGTGGTTATTTCGTCAATTTCTATCTTACTTATAGCTTCGCTATCGAAATCTAACCTGTATATGGGAACAAATGCCAATCCGTTGGTGTCGAACACTACTAACTTCCCATGGTTGCTGCAGATAAACCAATGAACACTTCCACCTCGCTGCAGCCTTGCTTCTAACTTTGTCAATCCTAATTTGTCAATTTTAGGCTCTATTTCAAACAGTTTCATAGCGCAATTCCATTAAGTCTACATAATTTTATAATCTCACGAGAAGTCTTTGCTCCAAGCTTGTTTTTAACTCGTGTGAGCAAAGACTTTGTTGTACTTCTGTTCTTATGAAGTTGTTGAGAAATCTCATCTAAGGTGTAGCCGGATAAATATAGTCTGGTAATATCTCTTTCACTGATGGTCAAACCAATATGATTTTTAGGTTTACAAATCACGTTTTCATGTTTGCAGATTCCCCTCAAAGGGCACTGCACTTCTTCAAAGTACAGTATGCCATCCTCAATATCATTGGTCAAGAGGTCGTTTGCACCAAAATTACACCTGACAAACCTCTCCACCATTTTGAACTTATCACCATTGTACATTTCCGACAAAGCTGTGTAAGCCTTGCTGTAACGCTTCTGTATGATATGGGAAATATACTCATTCATCTCAACCGAAAACTTGGTTAATCTCCGTTCTTCCTCACCATTTGTGCAGTACATCACCCTGCCGTCTGGTGTATTGTGAAATTCTACTTTTTCCATGTTCCTTCGTTTATTATTTGGTGAATAACAATTGCTTCAACCTTAGAAAAATGAAGCCTACCAGAAAATTTCGCTATTAAAGTAGAATAGCCTATTCCCAAGTGATAAGCTATGTAATTGAGTAGCTTTCCTTTCTCCTCCTTGCTCAGATTAGTGTAATAATCCTGCAGGGTTACACCGTTCATTTCATTAATGTTTTGCTTGTTCATGCTTGTTTTTATTGTTATATTTGCTGCAAATATAATAATACAAATCATAACTTCCAACTAAGGAAGGAATTATTTTCCTTCTATTGTAGGATTTAACTTTATTTCACATGGCACGTTATTTTAATAAACTTCGTCTTGAACGCCTCCAGCAACTGATTTCAGAGGCAGGTCTTACAGATCGAGAGTTTTGCAAAAAGCTTTGGGGGGAAAGAACCCATCAAACCTTGAAGTATTTCATCGAAAAGCCCGATCCGAGAATTAGTCGTGTTGCAAAAATCGCTGAGATACTTCACTGTTCTATAGAAGATATTATGCTTGATACTGACGATTTTACATCAAACGATAGGGTTAAGTATATACAAGAAGATGAGCAAGTTAGCCAACAGGATGTAACCACATTAAAATCTGAAATAGAATCTAATCGTGAGCTACTGAAAGAAAAGGACGCCCGAATATCTGATCAAAAAGTATATATTGAACATCTTGTTAAACTGCTCCACAATGACGTTGAAAACGGACAGATTTCGGACAATGAAGAAGCGCAATAACTTCTTTTTCTTGCATTTTTCCTCCCAAAGTAGGATTTAATTTATATTAACCTCTATCATGTCTCCGCAACTATAACGCTTGGAAGTCCTGTAAATAAGGAGTTTCAAGCGTTTTTCGTTTGGGTATGACAGGACGCATGCAGCACGTCATCATCAACTGCAATTGTGCTGAAACACGATTCGTCTACAGCATCATTCAAGAAAAAGGTATAAAATCTTATCCATCCACACCTATTATATTTTAAGTTTTTTCGTATCTTTGCAGACATTACAACGATTATGTAGACGACAAGACACATGGAAACATCGGTCTTGCATCACTAACATTAAATATTATGACAGTAAAAGAGGATCATAACACGGAAGAGAAGAAGAGTTTGAGTTTTGTGGAGCAACTCGTTGAAGACGACCTTGCCAAGGGTAAGAATGGCGGTCGCATTCAAACACGCTTCCCTCCAGAACCCAATGGCTATCTGCATATAGGACACGCCAAGGCCATTTGCATGGACTTTGGCATCGCCGAAAAATACAACGGAGTGTGCAATCTTCGGTTCGACGACACCAATCCCAGCAAAGAAAACAACGAATATGTGGAGAATATCCTGCATGACATCAGTTGGTTGGGATTCAAATGGGGAAATGTTTATTATGCTTCCGACTATTTTGAGAAGCTTTGGGACTTTGCTGTGTGGATGATTAAGCAAGGACTCGCCTACATTGACGAGCAGACGTCCGAGGAGATTGCACAGCAAAAAGGCACGCCCACCACACCTGGTACGGCCTCGCCTTACCGCGACCGACCCATCGAAGAGTCGTTGGAGCTGTTCAACAAGATGAACACTCCTGAGGCTGTGGAAGGCAGCATGGTGCTTCGTGCCAAGTTAGACATGGCCAACCCGAACATGCACTTCCGCGATCCAATCATCTATCGCATCATACACATTCCGCATCACAGGACAGGAACCAAATGGAACGCATACCCCATGTACGACTTCGCTCATGGACAAAGCGACTATTTCGAAGGTGTTACCCACTCCATTTGTACGCTCGAGTTTGTTCCTCACCGCCCATTGTACGACCATCTTGTTGACTTTCTCAAGACGATGGATGGTTCGGATGATAACATGCAGGACAACCGTCCGCGACAGATTGAGTTCAATCGACTGAATCTCACTTACACCGTGATGAGCAAGCGTAAGCTGCACTCACTGGTAGAAGAGCGATTGGTGTCCGGATGGGACGACCCTCGTATGCCCACCCTGTGCGGTATGCGTCGCCGTGGCTATTCGCCTGAAAGCATTAGGCAATTCATCAACTCCATTGGTTACACCAAGTTTGATGCCTTGAACGACGTTGCCTTGCTCGAAGCTGCCGTGCGCGATGACCTCAACAAGCGGGCATGCCGAGTAAGTGCGGTGCTTGATCCGGTGAAACTGGTCATCACCAACTATCCCGAAGGGAAATCAGAAGAGATGGAAGCCGTAAACAATCCGGAGAACGAGGCCGATGGTTCACACCACATCACCTTCAGTCGAAACCTCTGGATAGAGCGTGCTGACTTCATGGAAGATGCGCCGAAGAAGTTCTTCCGCATGACCCCGGGCAAGGAAGTTAGATTGAAGAACGCTTACATCGTGAAGTGTACTGGGTGCACGAAGGACGAGGAAGGCAACATTATAGAGATACAAGCAGAGTATGACCCACTGAGCAAGAGCGGCTTGGAAGGAGCCAACAGAAAGGTAAAAGGCACCTTACACTGGGTATCTGCCGACCACTGTAGGCAGGCAGAGGTGCGAGAGTACGACCGATTGTTCTTTGTTGAGAACCCTGGTGCCGATGAAAGGGACTTCCACGAACTGCTCAATCCTGACAGTCTGCGCGTGTTCCCGAACTGTTACGTTGAAGCATACGCGGCAGACAAACAGCCGGGAGAGTATCTACAGTTCCAAAGAATCGGTTATTTCATGGCCGATCCGGACAGAACAGACGACCACTTAGTATTTAATAAGACAGTAGGACTGAAAGACACCTGGGCAAAGGTTAACAAATAACCTTGCCCTTTCGGGTGTTTTTTCATTCGTTGTACGATGGCAGAAGCATATAACTTTTTTGATAATAAGGAATTCAAGGATAACCTAAAACGATATGAAGAGGCTCATATCCAGGGACTTTCCATCTATTTGGATGCGGATGAATTTGCCGATATCGCAGAATATTACCGCGGCAAAGGTCGCATAGACGAAGCGCATGCGGTGCTTGACGAGGCGATAAATCTGTTTCCTGGCTCAACAACCCTATGGACTGTCAAAGCCAGAATAACGCTTTTGGAAGGCGGTGATGTGGACCGTGCCTACGAATATATCAGTCATGTTGACGACAAGGACGACGTAGAATATACCTATACGCTGGCCGAAATCATGATCATGGATGGAAAAGCAAAGCAGGCAGACCAACTGTTGCACCATCGATTTGAGCGGGTTGATGATGAGGAGCGGGAGGAATTCAAGCAAGATGTCGCCACCATATACGCAGACTACGAGGAGTTTGACCTCGCCAAAGAGTGGTTCGACCGATTAGAACCCAATGAAGACAACAGTTATAAAGAACTGAAAGGACGCATTGCATTGGGAACTGGCAACCTTGAAGACAGCGAGAATATCTTCCAAGAACTGATTGATGAAGACCCTTACTCAACGAGCTACTGGAACAATCTGGCGATGCTGCAATTCTTGAAGAGTAATTTCAACGACTCAATCACTAGCAGCGAGTTCTCTATTGCCATCAACCCCGATGACGCAGAAGCGATACTTACCAAAGCAAACGGACTCTTCAGTTTGGGCAATTACGAAGAGGCACTGAACTATTTCGACCGATATAGCAAGCTGGTTCCTGATGATTTGTCGGTAGTGATGCTAAAAGGTGTTACGCTATTGCACCTCAACAAACCAGAAGAAGCACTAACTCACTTCAAGAAAGCAGAGAAGATGGGGCGACATTCGGCGTCCAATCTGCCTGAAATTTATCAGGAAATAGCCTTCACCCTGTCACAGCAGGGGCGCGTAGAAGAAGCTCTCGCCTACTTGGACAAGAAGGAAAAGCTGCCCAACGACAACCACACTGATACCTTATTGCTCAAAGGACACATTCTCTTGGAGAACGATTATCTGGAGAAGGCACAAGAGGTTTTTCAGGAAGCGATTAGAATTTCTGACAATTCACCCAGCACTTTTTTACAGATAGCCATATCCGTTTACGACTGTCGATATGTTCACTTGGCATACAACTTATTCTTGTCATACTTCAAAGACATGGGCGACACCTGTCAAGACGGCTACGCTTACTTCGCTCGTTGTGCCAATGAACTGGGAAAAAAGAAAGAATTTGCCCACGCCGTAAAGCTGGCTTGTGAGAGAAATCCGATGGAAGCGAAAATGGTTTTGGCCGACTTGTTTCCCGAAGGAATGAGTACTGAAGAGTATTATCCCTACCTGCTTTCAACGAATACGGATGAGAGAAAGCAAAAATAACCAGCTAAAATAGACAAAACAATGAATTGGTTTTCTTCCCTGATGGGGAATCTTAACTATTGGACAGTATTCTTATTAATGTATATAGAGGGAACAGTGATCCCCGTTCCCTCCGAGTTGATTGTCTCACCCGCTGCCTATCATGCCGCAGCAGGTCATCTGGACGTCACGCTCGTCATCATCTTTGCCACCCTGGGCGCTGTCCTTGGATCGGCAACCAACTATGTGGCAGCCTACTATCTGGGCCGCCCCATCGTTTATAGGTTTGCCAACAGCAAGCTGGGACATCTGTGTTTGCTGAACCAAGAGAAGATAGAAAAGAGTGAGAAATACTTTAATGATCATGGCGTGATAGCCACCTTGACCGGCAGACTGTTGCCCGGAATCAGGCAAGTGATATCGGTTCCCGCCGGCTTAGCCAAGATGAAGTTCTGGAAATTCATACTTTACACCACCATTGGGGCGGGCATTTGGAATTGTGTGTTGGCCGCCTTGGGTTGGTATTTGCACTCCATCGTACCGGAAGAACAACTCAACGACAAGATTTTAGAGTACAATGATCATATCAAGGTGGTGATTTTAAGCCTGTTTGGCTTGATGGTAGCCTATTTTGTTATCAAGCATTTTCTCAACAAGCGCAAGAAAAATAAGAACTAATCTTCCAATCCTTCTTGAAAAGAATCAACCAGCTAAAAAACTTGAGGAATCCAACTCCGGCAGCTGATTGTATGTTAACTTTCGTTAATAGCATAACAACTGCAAGCATTTCTGTTATTGTTTGTCAATCAAAATGCCTATCTTTGCACTCACTTTAACGAGAATCGCCGATATGGCTCAGTTGGTAGAGCAACTCATTCGTAATGAGTAGGTCCCCGGTTCGAGTCCGGGTATCGGCTCTCTTGCGGAATTAGCACATCGGTAGTGCGTGGGCTTCCCAAGCCTGAGAGGCGGGTTCGATTCCCGTATTCCGCTCAATCTTTATTTATTCTCCCCCTTATTTTTCGCTTCCTCTTCAGCACTGAAGATATATTGCATCACGATTGCGTCACGATAGGCCGTTCCATCGTAAAGCCAATCGGCCAACCTACACCCTTCGGTGAAGCCCAATTGTGCGAACAAAGCCAAGATATTGCCCTTGTCAACGGCTACCACGACATAGATTTGATGCAGATGTAGCACATGTTTGGCATATTTCAACACTTCCTGTACCACCGCCTTGCCATAGCCTTTGCCACGAAACTGCTCTTGAATCACGATGCCCAGTTCGGCTCTTTGGTGTTGCGGAGCGAAGTTAACGATATCAACCATGCCAATCGTCTTGCCGCATTCGTTTTCTATTATCAGTCTTACTTGCTTGTCAGTATAGATGTCTCCCGAGGAATGTGCGATGTAGTCGTGCAGCACATACCTTGAGTAAGGAACATTGGTAGCACTTACATTCCACAACTTCACATCGTTTTCTATCTTATACAACAAGTCAAGATCTTCGGGCTCCATGGCCCTTAGCTGCGCATGTATCATGATTTTGGCTATGTTTTATGAGAATATTTCCGATTCGGTAATCACCATTTTCGTTTCTGGCAGATACGTTCCGAGGCACACCTTCTCGCTTGGTTGTGAGGCAAAGAGATTCAATATCTGATCAAAATTGTAGGCTTGGGTGTCATAAACCACGTACACCTTGTCGGCTTGTGGTAGACTCAAAGTCAGATGGCCTTCGGGATGATCGTCGTAGGTGGATGTCACAAACTGCGCGCAAAGTCCTTTTCGCCGAGCAATCTCCTTACACTCGCGCATGGCTTGGCTACTTCCGATGAAGACATACTGTACAGTTTCTTGTTTCTTTCTCCGAAAAAGTCCCACTCCCTGTTTGGCCTTCACCATCTGCATGCTTATCAAAGCCACGAGTGCCTTAGCGTAGATGGCCATCTTAATGGGCAAACCCAGCAGGATGCTCATGCCGCCATAATGCTTTTTGAAGAATATCAGCATGGCTTGATAGAACACATGCACATAACGATAGGACGATTTTTGGGTGCTTTCCCCCTTATAATGCAGTATTCTCAACGGCAGATACCAGTTGTGGTAACCCTTCTGAAGCAAGCGGTAAGACAGGTCTATATCCTCTCCATACATGAAGAAATCTTCGTCGAGCAAGCCCACATCCTCGAGTGCCTTACGCGGAACGGCGAAAAACGCACCGCTGACAATTTCTATCTCGGCTGGTTCATCCCAGGGTAGGTGCCCCATGTAGTACTTTGCAAAGCGTTTACTCGTGGGATATCTCGCACACAATCCGCACATTTTGTAAAAGGCTGTCCATGGCGTTGGCACCCCTCTGCGCGACTCTTTCGCATCAAATCCTTGCTGATTCATCATCCGAACGCCCACGCCACCTACGCCCTCGTGCGAATCCATCCAATCAATGAGCTGGCGCATGGTATGCTCACCGACGATTGTATCGGGATTCAGCAATAATACATACTCACCCTTGCTTTGCCTAATGGCAAGATTGTTCGCCCTGGCGAAGCCTAAATTATGATTGCTGCTGATGAGGTTCACCGCGGGGAACCTAACTGAAAGATAGTCTACCGACCCGTCTACGGAGGCATTGTCTACCACAAAAATCTCGGCATCTACATCCTTGAGCGACCGTGTTAATGAAATTAAACACTGCTCAAGATAGTACTTTACATTGTAATTGACGATGATGACAGACAGTTTCACTCCTTGCATGATTATTCACGGTTAAACCTTCTCGTCACCTTTTGTCTCCGTCACGCAACGATCCAAGGAGGGATAGATGAAAAACAAACTTAGAAAAACAATGACTGCCATGTAGCAAAACGCCGCATGGACGAAGAGATAATAAAACAAGACGTTGACCACCAGCAGCAAGCCCAACACGTCCAAGCGCACACTGCGTAACGCCTGTGCGTCATCGCCTTTCAGTGCCTCTGCCACCTTTTTATACTTAAACAAGCGCAACGAAAGCGGAATGCAACAGATGGTGAGTAGTTCCATGACCACCAAACAAACAAACTCTTTCTGGCCCGAACCGGCCCAAATCCCTGATGCCAAGGCACCCGTTTCAAACAGCACCACCATCAACAAGGACAGGATGATGGGCAAAAAAAACTGAATCATCAACAGGCGTTGCACACTTCTTATCTGGTTCATGGAATTCAATGTATATCAATGTGACATCCAACCCATCTCCCCTGAGCTTGGTCAGATGTGTTTTTTGCTTATCGTTCAAACGGCGTTCTGTTCACAATCGAGCGTCCCAAAGTCACCTCATCCGTGTACTCCAGTTCATCACCTACGGAGATACCGCGCGCTATCACGGAGAGTTTCACGTTCAAAGGAGCCAATTTTCGTGAGATATAAAAATTGGTTGTGTCTCCTTCCATCGTCGAACTCAAGGCCAAAATCACCTCCGAAACGCCGCCTTCCTCAACCCGTTGCACCAACGACTGTATTTCCAACTGGTCGGGACCGATGCCATCCATGGGTGAGATGATGCCCCCTAACACGTGATAAAGTCCGCGAAACTGCTGCGTATTCTCCACCGCCATCACGTCTTGTATGTTCTCCACCACACAAATCAGCGACGTGTCACGACGTGAGTCCGAACAAATAGGACACACATCGTCATCACTGATGTTGTGACACACCCGACAGTATTTCACCTCCTGCTTCACTTTAGCGATGGCCGAGGCAAACTGTTCAACGTCACTATCGCTTTGTCGCAGCAGGTGCAGAACCAATCTCAAGGCCGTTTTTCGCCCTATTCCGGGAAGTTTGGAGAACTCGTTGACGGCTTTTTCAAGTAGAACAGACGGATATTGTTGCTCCATTTACAGGTACACGCCAATTCCTATCTTGAAGCCAATGGTGGAAAAGTCACTGTGCTTCTTGAACGACTGGTCATAGTACACGGCGGGTTCAACGGTCACCGTACGACTTAAAAAGTAAGCATAACCAACCTCTAAGCCAGGCATCACATCGTTGTAGTTATGGTTGGCATGTATCAATTTGCAGTTAACGCCCAGATAGATGCCATTTTGAACAATGTAGTAACGTCCACCAACACCCACAGAAATATAATCGGGAACCGACTCATATCCGCTATGTTGATAGCTCACATTGCCCAAAACCATCAAATTGTCCTCAAAAAGATAGCCAGCTTGCGCCTGAATTCCCAGGTTGAGCTTGTCCAAACCGCTGTAACTCAGATTCAATCCAGTCAACGAGCCGCCGATATACACCTTGTCTTGTTCAAACTGTGCGCTGGCCGTGAGGGTCATCAGCAACGCCGCAATCATTGTTAATAGCTTCTTCATTTTCATCAAAGTCTTTTATGTAAGTATATTTTCCATCTCCTCAAAAGGCTCCGCTCACAGCGTTTTTCCCCGCACACACAAGCCTTTCTGCACCAAGACTGATGCTTGCTTGCAGCCTAAATTGAACGCTACGGCTGGAGCAGTGATGTATTTTGCAAAAGTACATAATATATTTGAGAACCGAAAAAATATCCGTATCTTTGTCAGCATAATTCTTTTGAACGAACAGACAGGATGAAACGATTCTCACTATCCATCATATTGGCAACGCTCTCTCTTCTTGTATCCGCCCAATCTACCACCCCTTTGCTGCAAAACGCCCTATGCTCCTCGCCCAAACGCGAAGTGAGAGCTGTGTGGCTGACTACCATCGGCGGACTTGATTGGCCTAAAACCTACGCACACACTGCGTACACAAAGGAAAAACAGCAGGAAGAATTGCGAAAACTGCTCGACCTATACCAGCGTGCCGGCATCAACACTATCTTGCTACAAACCCGTATCAGGGGGACGATGATTTACCCATCTGCCCACGAACCATGGGACGGCTGCCTGTCGGGCGTGCCGGGAAGAAGTCCGGGGTACGACGCTTTGGCATTTGCCATTGACGAATGCCACCGCCGCGGCATGGAGCTGCACGCCTGGGTAGTTACCATGCCGCTGGGAAAATGGAACGGGTTGGGCTGTAAAACCATGAGGAGAAAGCAGCCCGGACTGGTCAGAAGGATTGGCGCCGATGGCTATATGAACCCCGAAAAGCCTCAAACAGCCGATTATCTCGCCACCATCTGCGAAGAAATAACCCGCAACTACGACATCGACGGCATTCATCTCGACTACATTCGCTATCCCGAAAACTGGCCCCTTCGCATCAACAGAACGGAAGGCCGCCGCAACATCACCCGCATCGTGGAAGCCATTCACGCAAAGGTGAAGCGGCTTAAACCCTGGGTGAAGATGAGTTGTTCGCCCATTGGCAAGTATGATGACCTGCCCAGATATACCAGTCGGGGATGGAACGCTTACACCAAGGTGTGTCAAGATGCCCAAGGATGGCTCAAAACAGGACTGATGGATCAGCTCTACCCCATGCTGTACTTCAAAGATAACAACTTCTTTCCCTTCGCCATCAACTGGAAAGAAGAGAGTTACGGCAAGATGATTGTTCCTGGACTGGGCATTTATTTCATGTCGCCCAGTGAGCGTAACTGGCCCATCGACGTCATCAAACAAGAGCTGAACGTTGTCAGACAATACGGTATGGGACACGCATACTTCAGAGGAAAGTTCCTGACAGACAACACCAAGGGCATCTACGACTTCGCAGAAAACGATTTTACCCGCTATCCGGCACTCGTACCAGCCATGACCTGGCAACACAGAACGCCGCCAATGCCGCCAACCCGCCTCCGGTTGGATAGCACCAAAGCCACGTTGAGCTGGTCGGGAGCGAAAGATCGCAGTGACGCTCCCTACCTGGTGTACAACGTTTATGCCAGTCGGCAGGCTCCCGTTGACATTCATGACGCGCGCAACATCGTGGCCGCCCGCATCCCCTCAACCTCCACTCGCGTGCCTACCGCACAAGGTATGGCGTACGCCGTGACGGCCATGGATCGCTATGGCAACGAGAGCGAACCGCTACAAACGCACCAAAAACCCATCAAGACCACCCACTTTCCACCGGCAACGCTGTTGCCCTGTGACGGAAAGCGCCTGCAACTGCCCGACAAGGGACAGACGCTGGATGCACTGTTCGTGCTTATCGAATCGCTGCAAGGCACCATGGTCACCACCCGTGTATACCAAGGAAAGTATGCCGACGTGTCAAAACTGCCCGAAGGGATGTATGTGCTGCGGTCTATCAACAGGAAAGGCTATCGGCATCGCCTCGGCCATTTCATGGTGAAGCGTAATCCGAATTTATAGGTTTATTTTTCCCCTCCAAATCATCTCCACAAAAACTTGATGACTAAGGAGTTGCAATCTCCATGCCTTTGGTCTTCAATAGCATAGAGATTGAAGGCCAATGTCAATGCTTTTGCACACCAAAGTCAATGAGATTGAAAGGCGTGGGGCATGACGGACAGAAAATAGGCCACCGGCTTTTAAGATAATGTAGTTGAAACGAAAGCAGCTGATGGTTTTAGCCAACACGCTACCTTTTCAACAAAAGAGCCGTACAAATATGCATGGAAAAACAGAAAAGGAGGGGCCAAATGCGGAAAATTTCTTAATTTTGCAAGATAAGCTGGCAAGGAACAACGAATGAAATGTTAAAGCTTTGGCAATTAAATGCTATTTCTGTAACTTTGTACACATAACTTACACGACGGATTATGCAACCCATTTTTATCGCAGGCCCCTGCGTCATCGAATCGGAAGAACTGTTGGACACTGTTGCCCAACGACTGGTTGAGATTAACCAGAAGCTCGGTACGAACATCATCTTCAAGGCTTCGTTTGACAAGGCCAACCGCACGTCTATCCATTCGTTCAGAGGTCCTGGTCTGGAAAAAGGTCTGCAAATGCTCGCCCACATCAAAGAAACGTACAAACTGAGGATTACCACGGACATTCATGAGAGCTGGCAGGCGGAAGCAGTGGGTGAGGTGTGCGACATTTTGCAGATACCCGCGTTCTTGTGTAGGCAGACTGATTTGCTGGTGGCGTCTGCTGCAACCGGCAAAATTGTGAACATCAAGAAAGCACAGTTTCTCAGTGGAAAAGACATGAGGCACCCCGTAGAAAAAGCTATGGAGAGCGGTGCCAAGGAGATATGGCTCACCGAGCGCGGTAACTGCTTTGGGTACAACAACCTGGTGGTTGACTTCAGGAACATCCCCGACATGAGAGAGATTGTCAAAACGGTGATTATGGACTGCACACACTGCGTTCAAAGACCTGGTGCGGGTGAGGGAAAAACCATCGGTGACCGAAGATTCATACCGGCCATGGCACACGCTGCGAAAGCTTTTGGGGCGACGGGGTATTTCTTTGAGACCCATCCAACACCGGATGAAGGACTAAGTGACGCTGCCAACATGCTAGAATTGGACAAACTGAAA
The DNA here is from genome assembly GCA_900547085.1 of uncultured Prevotella sp. Classification (GTDB taxonomy): domain Bacteria; phylum Bacteroidota; class Bacteroidia; order Bacteroidales; family Bacteroidaceae; genus Prevotella. The sequence continues at coordinate 3,507 of URFI01000021.1, read as the reverse complement.
CCTCTTATCGCATCACTACTACAATAGACGCACCGCATACATAATAACAGATTCATGGAAGAAAATACGAAAGAATCGCTTAAACATGCAAGAGAATATGCCTCACAGTGCATCAAGGATGAAGCGCAGGCACTGCTGGAGCTGATTCCACAGCTGGATAAAAACTTCGAAAAGGCCGTTGAAATGATGTTCAACTGCAAGGGGAAAATCATCGTCACTGGTGTTGGCAAGAGTGGCAACATCGGTGCCAAGATAGCTGCCACGCTGTCTTCAACGGGTACGCCGGCATTCTATATAAATCCGTTGGACATCTACCATGGTGACTTGGGCGTGATGACACCCGACGATGTGGTGCTGGCCTTGAGCAACAGCGGCCAGACCGATGAGTTGCTTCGCTTCCTGCCCATGGTGCTGCACATGGGCGTACCGGTGGTATCCATCAGCGGAAATCCCAAATCGTTGCTGGCCAAATACTCGACTGCGCACATCACATGCAGCGTAGAGAAAGAGGCCTGTCCGCTGAACCTGGCTCCAACGAGCAGCACGACGGCCGCACTGGCCATGGGAGACGCGCTGGCCATTGCCCTGATGATGGTGAGAAACTTTAAGCCAAACGACTTCGCACAGTTTCATCCGGGTGGCGAACTGGGCAAGCGGTTGCTCACAACAGCTGCCGACGTGATGCGATCAGACAACCTACCCATCATCCCCAAAGAGATGCATCTGGGCGAAGCCATAATTCATGTGAGCAAAGGAAAACTGGGGTTGGGTGTCTCGTTGGAGAACGAGAAAGTGGTAGGACTGATTACAGATGGCGACATTAGGCGTGCCATGGAGAAGTGGCAAGCCCAATTCTTCGACAAGACGGTAAGCGACATCATGACAACGAGTCCAAAAACGGTTTCACCGAACACAAAAATCACAGAGATACAAACCATCATGCACAAGTACAAAATACATACGGTACTGGTTGTTGACAGCGACAACCATTTGTTAGGGGTCGTCGACCACTATTCGTGCATGATATAAGAACCCCCATTGACTGAAATTTGAGAGTCCTATTATTTATTTTATGTTTCATCGCCTGCACGTCAGTTGATGCGCAGAACTCAGACTCACTCATCGTTGAAACCTTGCGAGAGAAGGGTGTGAGGTTCTCACATGACAACAGTGTGACGCTGTTGATGGACGGACAAGAGAAGTTTGACGACCTGTTTTTGGCCATCAAGCAAGCCAAGAGTAGCGTACACCTGGAGTACTTCAACTTTAGAAACGATTCCATTGCGCGACTGTTGTTCGACATCTTGGAAGAAAAAGCGGCTGAGGGTGTGGAGGTAAGAGCCTTGTTTGATGCCTTTGGCAATTCGTCGAACAACCGTCCACTGAAGAAACATCACCTGGACTCGATACGCGCCAAAGGTGTTGAGATTTACAAATTTGACCCCATCATCTTTCCTTGGATCAATCATGTGCTGAGCCGCGACCATCGCAAGATTGTCGTCATTGATGGCGAGGTGGCCTATACGGGTGGCATGAACGTGGCCGACTACTACATCAAAGGTACCCGGCAGGTGGGCAAATGGCACGACATGCACTGTAGAATTGAGGGGTTAGCGGTGAACGAACTGCAACGCATCTTCTTGAAAATGTGGAATAAAACGGCTAAGCAGAACGTGCATGGCGCAAAATATTATAGAGGTCACCGCAACAGGGGGCATATCAAAGGCCTCAAGTCGGACACTTGCAGCACGTCAGGCGATAAGATGGTAGGCATCGTGAACCGTGAACCGCGCATCAGTAACGAGATGATCAGGGCGTTCTATGTGGGAGCTATCGATGCAGCTCGAGACAGTTTGAAAATCATTAATCCTTATTTTACACTGAATCGGGGTATCAAGAAAGCACTGAAGAAGGCCATCAAGCGAGGTGTGAAGGTGGAGATTATGCTATCGACCAGCAGCGATATTCCCTTAACACCCGACTGTGGGTTCTACAACGCGCACAAACTGATGAAGCAAGGGGCCAACGTGTGGATGTTTACGGATGGGTTCCACCATACCAAAGTGATTATGGTAGACGGCAAATTCTGCACGGTGGGAAGTGCCAACCTCAATGCCAGGAGTCTGAATTTCGACTATGAAGAAAACGCTGTGATTGTTGATCGCTGCACTACTCGCCAGCTGGACAAGTTGTTTGATAATGACAAAAAAGATAGTTTTCTGCTCACTCCCAAGAGCTGGGATGAGTTTAGAACGCCTTGGCAGAAGCTGCGTGGATGGTTTGCTCACTTGTTAGCGCCCGTGTTATAACGGTAAACAGCGGCCTAAAAAGTGCCATTGATCTAAAAAGCGACCAACGCCAAGAAGATTCTTGACGCTACATTGGCGGGGTACATCTTTATATTTTGTTGATATCTACATACCCATGCATCCCCGCATAGATGGTGAGAGCCGACACACTCTTCACCCCAAGCTTGTCCATGATGTTCTTACGATGCGTGATAACCGTTGTCATGCCAATGTTCAATTGGTCAGCAATCTCCTTATTAATATATCCCTGAACAATGAGTGACAATACTTCAATCTCCCGATCAGACAGAATTTTAGTCTTCAATGTTTTCAGTGTAGATGGGAAACGCTGTCCCCCGCCGTGTGCATTTTGTTCCAACATCAACAACGAACGCACCAACTGGTCTTCCGGAACATTGACACAAAGACTATGAAATCCAGAAAGTTGGGTGGAGGGATCAGTGGAAGCAGCCAAGACAATCGTCTTTTTTTGTCGGTCAAGGAAGAACTGACGATGTTCCAACACAATGCTCATCGACACAAAGTAATGGAAAAAAGAGTCCACGGCACATTCGGTCAGCTCTTCAAACGAGCCGAACGTGGTTACGTCCATGACTGGCATCACATTCTGTAAAATCTGCTTCAATCCCAACACGGCCAGCGTGTTGGAATCAATGATGGCCAGTTGAGGACGCCCATTGATAATCTTTCCTTCCGTCATAACAGCCACAAAGTTAAATATTTTTCCTCATAATCAAAAGAATACAGGTAGCAAACATTCGTATCTATCAGCAACTTGTCCCGTACATACGACAAAGGTGTCGCCTTGATACATGACTGTTTATGCTGGGAACATATTCTTAATGATGTTCTGGAACGATGGCAAAATAACGGACATCCGACGAAGTAAGGTTCTCCATATAATGTTGGTGTCCCATCGGACAATAATGAACTTGTCCAGCTTGCACTTGTTTTGCCTCTCCGTCATCATGACACGTCAACGTTCCTTCCAAGACATAAACCACCTCACAATTATCAACGTGGGTATGAAGTCCGGTCGAAGCGCCTGGCTTAAGTGTGCTCAACATGATTTTGCACTTATCATCCGCAAAGTTGCGCGTAACAAGTATGCCTTTACCTCCTTTGAAACCTTCTATGGTCTGTTCGTCTAAATCATTGAAATCTATAACCATAATGTTCTTGTATGTTTTAGTTGTAC
>URFI01000020.1 GCA_900547085.1 uncultured Prevotella sp. | reverse complement strand
ACTCGAACCCACGACATTCAGAACCACAATCTGACGCTCTAACCAACTGAACTACGGCCACCATGTATAAAAAACTTGCTCCCTCACTTGGAAGCGATTGCAAAGATAAGGGATTTATTTAATCCAACCAAACAAATCCCTTATTTTTTATCTATTTTCTACTTTGCCGGTTTTGCCGGAGCTTTTGGAGCTGCGGGTGCAGACTGCGTTCCCTGTGGAGCAGGTACTGCTTGTCCACCAGCTGCGGGAGCTTGTTGCTGACTGGCACCAAATCCAGGCGTTGTATTCGGGTTGGTGGTCTGTGTTTCCGTGGCGGTCTTCTCCAATACACTCTGACTGTTGGCTGAGTGAGGAGCCACATAGGCGCATGCTACGCTCAAGACGACCATGGCGATGGCCAAGCCCCAGGTAGCTTTTTCGATGACGTCGGTCGTTTTTCTAACGCCCATGATGGCGTTTGAAGATGAGAAGTTGGAAGCCAAACCGCCTCCTTTTGACTCTTGGATCAATACGATTCCCACCATCAACAAGGACGCAAGAACGATGAGTCCAACGAATAATGTGTACATCATTTTCTTATTTGTTTATTTTATTGTTTAATATTAATTTCTCTAAAAAACGTAATTGGTCTGCAAAGTAACTATTTTTTTTTGGATAATTCAAATTTAATCGCTGAATTATTTCCAATGCCTGTTCATATCTCCCCTGCTTGATGTATATTTTGGCCAGTGTCTCGGTGAAGTATCCCTCATCCGGTTCACTGTTTTCGTTTTCCTCTTGCAGTTCCGGAAGATATTCGGGCGTGTCGCTCAATTGAATGCGCCCATCACCGCTTTTCTCTATGAAACTGTCGATGAGTTCCTGACCTTTGAGGTGTAGTGAGGGTGACGACTCCTGCTGTTCCTCGCTATTTTCCACCTCCATGAGATAAGCCACATAGTCAACGGCAGCATCTGCTGGTGTGGGCTTGCGCTTCTTGCTGGTCTCCTCTTCATCGGCTGGAATGGTTTCTAGGAAGTTGTCAATCAGCGAGATGGTACGGTCGTCATCCACAGATTGATTTTGTGGATTCTGTTTATCCTTGTCCGCCCGTTTGAGTTGGTAGTGTGCCGCTTCGATGAGATTGAAGAGCACCTTCCGGTCGGTGAGATAAATGGCGGCTCGCCGCAGTTCTTCATCAAACGAGGGATCGTGCAGAAGATACAGGTTTTGCAACATCAGCAACCTTGCCGTCTGATAATAAGGGTGAAGGGCAAGTAGGCTTCTCAGGTCATAGAGCGTCTCCTTGTCCATCGTTTCTGGATGTTGTATCAGTCGGGTCAGATCCATCTGTAGGTTATTGATAGCTTGAAGTTACCAGTTGGCTACGGTCGCGTTGAAAATTTGGTCTGCAAGGTCTTTCACCATTTGTGAAACCAATTCTTCTTGTACCGAGTTCAGGTTCTGCGTTGTCTCGTACGACTTGGCGGACGAGAACTGCCTTTCAAAGTCTTCCGTATGGTTGACGTTGTTGGTGAAGCGCACGTTCACCGTGAGGGTAAGTTCGGTTTGTGCGGAATGTCCTTCGCTGGAAACCGACTTGTTGCGCTGCGTGTACGACACAATCTCGCCTTCTATCTTCAGGTCGCCATTACGCCTCACCTGCTGTAGACGGGTGTGGTTAGCGAAAACGTCTTTCAGTTCGTTGTTGAACATCGGTCCCATCGGTCCCCACACATAACTACTTCGTATGGGAAAGTCTACGATCTGGATGGTCTTGGTCTTGGTGTAGTCGATGCTGGCACCATTAAACTTATAGCTAACCGAGCAAGCCATGAGCATAAAGCCCACAACAAGACTGATGATAAGGTTGCCACATGCGTGGTAATATCTTCTTGCTGCCATACCGTCAACTCTTGTCCAGTCCATATTGTTTGATTCTTCTATACAGCGTACGGTCAGAAATGCCGAGTTCCTGTGCGGCTTTCTTGCGGTTGCCACCATTACGTTCGAGAGCCTTCTCCACCATTTTCCGTCCAAGGTCGTTCAAGTTCAGACTCTCTGGTTCGGTCACTTCCTCTACGATGGCATCCTCCGGATCGGCCGATGGCCGTACGGTTGCTTGCGGTGCAGTTACCTGGGGGTGCTGCGGCATATTGGGATATCCTGCCAGTTTATTATCCAACGCTTGCACCTGTGCCTGATAAGTCACGCTAGTATGTTGCTTCTGCGCCTCATCAAGTTGCTTTCTAAGGTTGTTCATATCCCGGCGGAGGTCACTCACGTTACCCCTCAGTTCGTATAATATTTTATACAGTATCTCGCGCTCACTTTCGTAGCTGTGCGATCCTTGTGGCGAGATGGGTGCCAGCTGCGTGCTTTCGGGATCGCGTGGGATGAACTGTTGCAACAGCTGTGCGTTGATTTCCCTGTCTTTCACCAACACCGACATCTGCTCTGTGATGTTCTTCAGCTGCCGAACGTTGCCCGGCCACTTGTAATTCAGCATCAACTGTTTAGCGTCTTCGGTGAGACTAATCTTTGGCAGGCGGTATTTCTCGGCCATCTGCATCGAGAACAAGCGGAACAGCAAAATCACGTCTTCCCCACGATCGCGTAGGGGAGGCATCTTGATGGGGATGGTGTTAAGACGATAATACAAGTCTTCTCTAAACCGTCCCTCGCTGATAGCTTTAGGCATGTTCACATTGGTGGCGGCCACTATGCGCACATCGGTCTTGCGAATCTCTTGCCCGCCCACGCGGATATATTCGCCTGTTTCCAGCACACGCAACAGGCGAGCTTGCGTAGCCAATGGCAGTTCACCCACCTCATCCATAAAGATGGTGCCTTTGTTGGCTATGCCAAAATAGCCTTCGCTCTCACCGATGGCACCGGTGAACGACCCTTTCTCGTGTCCGAACAATTCACTATCGATGGTTCCTTCAGGGATAGAGCCACAGTTGATTGCAAAATATCGTTCTCTTCTTCGAGGTGAATGGTCGTGAATAACGCGCGGAACAATTTCTTTTCCTACGCCACTCTCTCCGAATATCAAGACCGACAGGTCAGTGGGTGCAACCTGAAGGGCCACATCCAGCGCATGGTTCAGCTCGTCAGAGTTGCCCACGATGCTGTAACGCTGCTTAACTTTCTGCAATTCCGAAGTGTTCATTGGTTGACAAAATTAAACAATTTATTCGAGATAGCCGCAAGGATGGCTGAGTTTTTATAGCTTAGACAATCGGTTTACATATGTCAGTGGAACTTCGAAAAATAAAAGTTGACAGCCATGTGGATTTTCTAAAGTGGTCGAATTCGAGTACTTTAAAATATGGATTATTCAGAAAATTTTGTGTGGAGAATAGGATGTTTCCTAATTTTACCACATCTTACTCCATTTTCAAAACCCTGAGTATCTTTGCCAATTCGCTAATATCGTAAGTTCGTTACTGGTCATCATGTTGAAGCCTATTGATGTAACTATCCTATTGGCTTTGAAATGTCTATGCGTAATCCGAGAGAGTTGACAAGGCGAAAGAATAGTCCTACTCCAGGCTCAATCAATCCGTTTTCTATTTTAGATATGTATGACTTGGTCGTTCCTGCTTTTTCTGCCAATTCGGTTTGCGTCATTTTTGCTTCCTTGCGTGCTTGTAAAAGAATTTGCGAAGCATAAAAAGCCTTTGCCTCATTTTCAAACTGCACTCGTTGCGGTGTACCCTCCTTACCGTATTTTGCATCCAGCACGAGGTCATAGTCTTCAATCTTGTGGTTGTTTGTCTTCATAATAAGCCTCCTTTAATTTTAGTGCCTTTTCTATTTCTTGTCTGGGTGTTTTCTGAGTCTTTTTGTGAAAGCCGTTGAACAGCACCACGATTTGTCCATTGTCAAAAATGAAGGTAGATATTGCTCTCGTATTCAATTCACAATTCAAACAATCCATCTCGGATTGCTTTGACAAACTTTGACGAAAGTCTTTCCTGTGTTTTCAGTAGCTGTAAGGCGTAGTCTATCTTTCGCTGCACTTTCTCATCCAGCGTCTGCATGAATGCCTGAAAATAGCCACCGTATGTTCTTATTCGTCTCATACTGCAAAAGTAGCAAAAGTTTCTATATATAACAACTTTTCCCGCTGTTTTTTATTTGTATTCAAATTATTAGTCCCCGAAATCAAGAAACAAATCTATGTCCTTTGTCGGATATGCTTTGTTGAGAGTTACACTGTAATATGAGTTTCCCAGAATATTACAAGAATTTATAGCCACAAGCAAATAAACAAGGATTGAAATCACTTGCGGCCGTTCCACCTTAATTATATAATTATATAGCATTCATCTGTCTGTCCCTTCCATCCTGAGTATCAAGACGTGGCCTTCGTCTGATCCTGTCCCTTTCGTTCGTTGATTTTGATAAACAACAGGCCGATGCCCGTCCACACCAATTCACGTAATCTGACCAGCAGAGCCACGAAGATACCTGCGCTGGCCGTCATACCCAGGGCCGATACCGACATCAGGAAGCCACCCTCGCGCCCGCCCAATTGTAGGGGCATAAAGAACAATAGATTAGCAAACAACGACGTGAACGCCAATATCAGCACACAATGCAGATAGTCTACATGTGGCATGAGCACCATCAAAATGAACATCACCTCTAGTGCTGACAAGAACCTGCATGCCATCTCCAACGCTACGGCCGACAAAAAAGTCTTGGGATTTTGCTGGTGCAAGGCCGCAATTTGCCGATCCACTGTATCCAGTTGCTGCCTGTGTTTCTCCACGAAAGGCTGTGCCCACTTCTTGACAAACGGTATGTGGCGCAGCACATTCATCATGCGCACCGCCAATCCCTTTTGATAACCCACCAGAAAGAACCAAATACCCAGTCCACAGAACACAGCCGCGGCAGCCAACAACAGCCCCATCTTAACGGACATGGGCTGTGTGAGCAGGTACAACACGATGCAGACGGCCCAGAAACAAAAATGGGTAAAGATGTGTGTCATCACATAAAGAATCACCGATGACGACGCTCGCTCGGCTCCTATTCGTGGCGACAGCTCCATGATGCGATACGGCTCGCCACCCATCAATCCGCCAGGAGTGGCGTAATTGAGTGCAAACCCAGACACGGTAATCTTGTAGAGCCACCAAAAGCCCACCTTCCCCTCTGGCTTCTCAGCTGCGTCTGCGTCACCACTAGTCGATTCTTGCGACGGATGAACAGGCTCACTGCTTCGGATGATCAGGTACCAAGCTGCGGTGTTGAACATATACAACACTGCCCATAAGGCAACAATAGCAAAGAACCAATAGCCAGCATGGGTCAACCCATTCCACACTTCGGTGAAATTGAGTTGGGTGACCATGATAATTAGTATGACTAACCCAAAGATGAAGAAGGCATTCTGATATTTACTTTTCATCTTTCTTTGGCTGACTGGCCTGCTGCTCGCCCTTCATCTGTCGCTTGGGCGCATTGAAGCGACCCTTGCCACGATCCTCGCGGCGTTCATGATAAAGCTTGGGCAGCGGATTTTTCATCGGCTCGTCATAGTTGAAGCGGTTGCGATAGATGTCGATGGCCAGATAAACGGCTTGCCGCAGTGGGTTCTCATTGATAACACCCTGACCGGCCACCTCGAACATTGGCGTATAATTGGTTTTGGTGCATACGATAGGCAGGTTGGCGATGGTGCTCACACCCTCTTCCAGCGACAGCGTCTTAAAAGGCAACATGGCCTGGTCGTGATACATCGCCAAGATGCCATCAAACGCATCATAATCGTTGGAGCCAAAGAACGTCTCGGCTGCATAAGGACCGAATGCGCACATGCCAGCATCCGAAAGCTTGGCAACCGCCGGTCGAATGATTTCCTGTTCCTCTGCCCCATCGGCCTTCGGATTAAGACCCAGCACTGCAATGCGCGGGTTGGCGACACGCAGGTCACGCTTCAAGGTGAGGTACAGGATAGCTGCCTTGTGAACAATGTTCTCCAACGTGATGCTTTCCATGGCCGCTTTCAGGGGTTGATCGTCAGCCACCACAGCCACATGCATGAAGTCGTTCAGGTACAATGTGGTGGTTTGCTTCCCCTCTCCCAAGCAAGTCTGTAGGTAGTTTTCCAAGCTATCGAATGTGAGGTTGCCAAACTTAATGCCATCGGCACTCATGGGAGCCGCCACCAGCACGTCGTAAACACCTTCCCGATAATCGGTCATGGCACGGTCGAGGGCGCGCACTGCCGCCTGTCCCGACTCTTCCGTAGGGGTTCCCAACTCCACTTTCACCTCGTCATCAAAGCAGGTCATCAGGTTGATTCTACCGTCGCACACCTCATCAGCCGTATTGATGATGCTGAAGTTGGCCTGGATGTCCAGCGCCTTTCGGTGGTAAGCAGCAATCTTGGGCGACCCATAGATGATGGGCGTGCAGAGCTCTAACATCTCTGGAGCTGCGAAAGTTTTAAAAATCAGTTCATATCCGATACCGTTTGTATCACCGTGTGTAAGAGCCACACGAATTTTTCTGTTGTTCATAAGAGAATTTGTTTATATATCATGGGGACCATGAGTGACGGCTGTGGCCTGTCCTCGCTCCCCCTATCTTTATTTTCGTTTCACGGTCAGCAGTACTGCTTCCATCTCACGCATCTTGTTGCGCTTACCCATTTCGGGCGCATAGACGAAGGCATCGAGTACCAGTGACTTGCCTGCTACGCTGTCTTTGACGATGCGTCTCACCAACGGACCGCCCATAGCGTCGCCCACCATCTCCCACAGTCCACGCTGCAGCTGGCATGAATGTCTGCCGATTCTGACGTTTTCTTGTGTCATGGAGCGAGCCACGGTGCGCAAATACATGCGGTCGGTCTCGCCTTTCATGTTCGCCTTTAGCACACTGTCCATGCGTTCGGACGGCTGATCATCAAGCCCGCTGAGGGTGTAGACGCACAAGTTTTGCATGCCCTGCGCCGCATTGTTTGACACCCAGAGGAAGTCTTTGCCCACCTTGTGGTAGGTCATGTCCGCAGGTAGCAACACAGTATGGTGGAACATCGAGTCGATGAGCCTTCCACCTCGCACGGAATGCTTTCGCTGGAGCTGGAGAATGGCCGACAGATATTCGTTGGTCACCAGCAGCTGTCTCACTCGTTGTTGGTTCGTGGCGATGAATTGCTTCAGGTCGTCGGCCGAACCCACGTCTACATATACAATCAATTGCGGCTGCGCATGGCGGTCGCGCTCGATGTGGAGCGAGGGCTTGCCAAGCCATTTTCGGTTCCACCTCACCACCAAGACATTGCGCGCCAGCAACAGCTTTCCCTTGAACCGAGCAGAATCAACCTGCCGAACGTCGAACATCGGCTCGCACTGTGGCAGTGCCGGCATCGGCGCCGACAACATGTGGCACACCAAACTGTCTACATCACCCATCACCAAAACCTCGTAAGGGTTCGCCGAGGCAGCGGGCAGCGGACGTTGTTGCTGCCGGCAGGCTGTTAAGAGCAGCGTGGCAGCAAGGGCAACTACCAAACTAAGCCTGCTCATGCGCCAGCTTTTTTAGCCGTACTCAACAGGCCACAGGCTGCGAAGATGTCCTGCCCACGACTGGCCCGGATGGTGGTGAAAACACCATGCGACGTGAGGTAGTTGCGAAAGTTTTCCATCGTCTGCTCGTCGGCACCTTTCAGTGGCACGTTCGGAATCTGATGGAAGCGTATCAAGTTGACGCGGCAGTCCAGCCCATGCAGCAGGTCGATGATTCTGCGGGCGTGCATCGGCGTGTCGTTCAGTCCGCCAAAGACGATGTATTCGAACGACAACCGGCGTTGGTGAGCAAAGTCGTAGCCGCGCAATAGGTCAACAATTTGCTCGATGGGCATGCCTTTCTCGGCGGGCATCAGCATGCTGCGCTGCTCGGGCAGAGCCGAGTGCAGACTGATGGCCACATGGCAATCGCTCTCATCCAGAAAGCGTTTCAGCTTGCCTTTCACGCCCACGCTACTCACGGTGATGCGCTTGGGGCTCCAGGCATAGCCGTAATCGGCGGTCATCACCTGCGTTACCCTCAGCACGTTGTCCAAGTTGTCCATCGGCTCTCCCTGCCCCATGAACACGATGTTGGTCAGCCTGTCACGTTCGGGCAGTGAGTACACCTGGTTGAGGATATCGGCATAGGTCAGATTACCTTCAAAACCCTGCTTGCCAGTCTGACAGAACAGGCAGTTCATCTTGCATCCCACCTGACAGGACACGCACAGGGTGGCGCGGTCGTCATCGGGGATGAACACCGTCTCGACAAACTTTCCCGAGGCGGTTGGAAACAGATATTTGATGGTTCCGTCTTTCGAATACTGCGCATCGATGTGCGCCATGCAGCCAATTTCATATCCTTCGGCCAGCCGCTCACGGTTCGACTTAGAGATGTTGGTCATCCCGTCAATACTCGTCACCTGCTGCTGGTAGAGCCATTTAGCCATCTGTCCGCCAGCGAACGAAGGCATTCCCAACGTCTGAGCCACCTCTTTGAGTTCGCTCAGCGTCATTCCCAACAGCTTTTTCTTACCAGTTTCCATTTTTGATCTTGTTTGTTAAATCGCCACCTGCCCTCTGCTGTAGACAGGCTTCGCCGCTGCAAAGTAAGTAATACTTGCTTTGATTTCTGCTCGCACTATCTTTGCAAAGGTACACAAAAAGCCTGGAACATCCTACACCTAATATATAAAAACGAAAATTACAACCCAGATTCACGCAAAAAATCAGCTGTTTCTGCGAATTTTGCGTGACTAAACAGCCAAAGAATAAATTCTGCCAAAGATGAAAAAGCGAAGATGGCAGATGTTGGATGATTATGCCACCCTACAAATGAAACCTTTATTTGCGAGGAAAGCGATAGATCACAACCCTACAAATTGTCCTTATTTTTTATCAGATTTATGGTCAAAAACGCCCAATAAAAAAGCACATTCTAGAAAAAATCAATAGGCTTACCAGGAGCAAAAGAACGATTTGGGAGGCCTGAAAAAATCGTTTTCAACTTCAAAATGGGCATTTTAAGGGTTAAAAAGCATCGCTAAAGAAGCACAACAAGCATGCTATTGAGGTTCAAAAGCATGTGAATTGAATGCCAATAGCAATGCTTTTAACGAAAAAGTGCGTGAATAGCGGAGGACGAGTAGGGATAAATGCGCATAAGAATCTGATTGTCAAAGACATCCTAAAATCGCTCATATTTTTCGTATTTGCGCCTTACTACCCGTCTGTTGGCAAAAACGCAAAATATGGAAGGCTTGCTTGTCAAGATTATTCATCATCCAACACGATGATGATTCACAAACGGATGCCGTCAACTCAACACTTCTTTGACAGTCAGAAAGGCGGACGGTAAAAAAGTAGGTTGTTCATTTCTTTTTGTGGGCTTTTTGCACTATCTTTGCATAAGATAGGCTGCGGCTCAACAAAGTAAGTAAACTTCCTTTGTCTTCGGCTTGCACTAGCTTTGCATAAAACAGGCTGCGCCTCAACAATTACAAACAAGAGCACAAGCTTATCTCGCTCAGAAACCAAATCCGTTCATGTAAAAACCAAAATAATGAGAGAAAATATAGACTGCTTCCTACCGTGCGACGACATCGCCGTGATGGAAAACACCCTTCACGACTTGCGACAAAGCAAATGTGTACGACAAATTTATCTGATGGTTTCGGAACAGTTCACAAAGGAAAACGAAGTTCCCCACGACTGTTCACTGGTTCGTATCAACCGCCTCACGTCATCTGAGACGATGAGGAAAATGGCTCAATTGGCTACTGCCGATTATATCCTGCTCAGCAGGAAGGCCACACCATTCACGCTGGGATTTCATGCCATGGACCGGTGGCTGCGCGTGGCGGTCGACGCTGATGCCACCTGCGTGTACAGCGACCATTACATCAGTGTGGGCGGAAAGCGGCTGCCGCACCCCGTGATTGATTATCAGGAGGGGAGCATCCGAGATGATTTTGATTTCGGACAGCTGCTGTTGCTGAAGACAGAGACCTGCAAGACATTCGCAGAACAAGCCGACAGGGACGATTACTTGTATGCCGGATTCTACGACCTGCGTCTCTTTCTCAGCACGCAAGGTACCATCTTCCACCTCGACGAAATGCTTTATACCGAGCAACAGGTAGACAACCGACTGAGCGGAGAAAAGCAGTTTGATTATGTGGACCCGAACAATCGGGAGGCACAAACGGAGATGGAAAGAGCAGTCACGGCACACCTGACCACCCTGGGTGCCAAGATAGACACCACGGCATATAACCGACCCGATTTTAAAGAGCAGGACTTCGAGTTTGAAGCTTCGGTAATTATCCCTGTTTTCAACCGCGAAAAGACAATTTCTGATGCCATCAAGTCGGCATTCGCACAACAAACGACATTTCCTTTCAACGTAATAGTGGTAGACAACCATTCAACAGATGACACTACGCACATAGTAGAGGAATTGACTCGCACTTATGAACGATTGATTCACCTCATCCCCGAGCGTACCGACCTGGGCATTGGCGGCTGCTGGAACATGGCCGTGAACGACGAACGCTGTGGACGATTTGCCGTTCAGTTGGACAGCGACGACCTGTATTCGTCGCCACAAACACTGCAACGCTTAATAAACGCCTTCTATGAGCAAGGAGCCGCCATGGTGATAGGTAGCTACCGCCTGTGCGACTTCAATCTACAAACAATACCACCTGGCCTTATCAGTCACAGCGAATGGACAGATGAGAATGGCCCAAACAATGCTCTTCGCATCAATGGGCTTGGAGCGCCAAGAGCCTTTTTCACGCCCCTGTTGCGACAGATACAAGTACCCAATACCAGCTATGGCGAAGATTATGCGCTGGGACTGCTCTTCTCACGCAAATACAAGATTGGGCGTATCTTCGAAGAGTTGTATCTCTGTCGGCGATGGAATGGCAACAGCGACCATGATTTGAGCGTGGAGAAACAGAATCGAAACAACCAATACAAAGACCGACTGCGCACCTTGGAGATTCAGGCACGACGCCAAATGGTGAGCGGAAAGAGCGAAAGCATAGTAGAGAGCCAGTTGCACCGGTTCACCAACCGCCAACTGGAGGTTTGGGAAAGTGCCCATCAGCGGTTCAGAGAACTTAAACAAGTGGAAACCCGACAGCTACTTTTGGGCGACAACAGCTTCACTATTCAGTTCAATCCAGCACGAATGGTGTCAACGGGTGCCAAGATTGACCACAAATCGTTGGCCGCCCGCCCTTGTTTCCTCTGCGAGAAAAACCGACCGGAAGAGCAGATGACAAAAACGATTGACCAGGATTTTGAATTACTCATCAATCCTTTCCCCATCCTGCCCGAACATTACACCATCCCACTTCGGAGGCATGAACCCCAACAAATAGCCCCGCATTATGCGGAAATATACAAGCTGCTGGATTACTTTCCCGAGCTGATGGTGTTCTACAACGGTCCGCGCTGTGGCGCATCGGCTCCCGATCATGCCCATTTCCAAGGCGGCAGCAGCGGCATCCTGCCTCTTCAGCAGGCATGGCAACGGCTTTCACACTCCTTAGAACCTGTGATATCGCTGAGTGAAGACGACCAGCTGGCTGTGGTGAAGGCATATCCGTGCCATGCCTTCGCCATCAAGTGCCGCTCAGCCAAGGCAGGTGAAAAGCTCTTCCACGAACTGTATCGGGCCCTTCCCCAGCACGAAGGTGACACGGAACCCATGATGAACATCGTGGCTTGGCGGCAGGATGACGATTATGTTTCGGTGGTATTCCCCAGAAAGAAGCACCGCCCCGACTGCTACTTCGCTGAGGGGGCAGACCAAATGCTCATCAGTCCCGGTGCCTTAGATATGGCCGGACTGATTATCACGCCCCGGAAAGAAGATTTTGAACGGCTCACGGCCGGACAACTCGAACACATTCTGTGCGAGATGAGCATCTCCCAGCAGGACATGCAACAGGTGTTAGACTGCCTGGCGAAAGCCTCAAGCGCCAATCAGCCCACCTTCGCCACCATTGAGAATCACCAAGAACCCAGCGTGTCGGTAGGAATTGTCAGCGCAGAAGAGATACGTTTCACGCTCAACAAGCCCTATTTGGCCAAAGGAGAGGTGGTGTCGGGCGAACAAACGGTGCGCTTCCACGAGGGAGGCATCGGTTGGAACGGCAACACATACCGTGAGTTGACATTCACGCCCCATCAAGCTGACGCATCGTTCACACTGGACGACGTGACCATCGGCATCAACTTCCACTGGGAACGCAAAGAGTCGCAGACCTTCCCAGGCGTATTGCGCCTCATCGTGGACAGTGAGAAGATATGCGCCATCAACGAGCTGCCGGTAGAAACCTACCTTGAGAGCGTCATCTCCAGCGAGATGAGCGCCACGGCCTCACTTGAACTACTGAAGGCACATGCCGTCATCTCACGCAGCTGGCTGCTGGCTCAGATGGAGAAACGCCGCAACCTGAAAGAGTCGGCAAACAGCTTCTTCTCGTTCATTCGGAAAGACGACGAGCTGATTAAGTGGTACGACCGAGAAGATCACACGCTCTTCGACGTGTGCGCAGACGACCACTGTCAGCGATATCAGGGCATCACAAAGGAAACAAGTCCCAACGTGGCCACTGCCATTCGTCGCACACGAGGGCAGATTCTGCTGTCGGAGGGCGAGATATGCGACGCTCGCTTTAGCAAATGTTGTGGCGGCATCAGCGAAGAATACGAATATTGTTGGGAAGATGAGCATAAATCTTATCTGGAAGCCATACGCGACAACCGTCAACAACTGGAAGGTAAAGCCGAGCCTCTCCTCGACCTGACGGTGGAGAAGAATGCCGAAGAATGGATACGCTCGGTACCCGAAGCCTTCTGTCACACCACTGACAAAAAGATTCTCTCGCAGGTATTGAACGACTATGACCAAGAGACAGCCGACTTCTATCGATGGAAAGTGAGCTACACCCAAACGGAGCTGAAAGCTCTCATCGAGCAGAAGACGAACATGACTTTTGGCGACATCCTGGACTTGGTGCCGCTGAAGCGAGGCAAGAGCGGGCGCATATCCCGACTAAAAATCGTTGGCAGCGAACTGACCTTCACCATAGGCAAGGAATTAGAGATAAGAAGAACGCTGTCGGAATCGCACTTGTATAGTTCGGCCTTCGTGGTTGACAAGGAAGATGTGGTTGATGGCGTTCCCCAAAGGTTTGTCCTCACCGGAGCCGGATGGGGTCACGGCGTTGGACTTTGTCAAATAGGTGCCGCCGTGATGGGTGAAGATGGATATCGCTACGATGAGATTTTAACCCACTATTACCACCACGCCACCATCGAGAAACTGTACGAATGACAGAGAGTAAACGGGAGTGACCGGAAGTAAGCCGGAGTTAATAGGAGTTAGTAGGAGTTAATTGGGGTTAGCAGACAAATGCCTGTTTAGTAGGGAAACATTCCTAAGTGACCGCTACACCAAACTATATAATATAAGGTTACGCCCGATAACCCCAGTTAACTCCCACTAACTTCCCTTAACTCCCAATAACTACTACCAAATACAAATAGCTCCAATCAACTCGAGATGAAAATAATCAGTCATCACCTATTCAATTCTCCCTTGGACCTCAACCACGAAGTCATGGTTCCCTGGAAGTGGATGCCAACGCTGTACCTCTTCAAGGGGCTCACGTTTGTGATGCTGTTCTATTTTCCACTCGTGATTTTCAAGCGAATGGGAGTCGACAACGGAGCGGCAACTTTCTTTATTGCCTGGTTGATGTTGCCCGTCGCCATGCGTCCCGTGCTATCTATCTTCGTGCAGACGGGCCACCGCAACCGCCTATGGATACTGCTTTCTGAAGCGCTAATCATCCTCTCCATGGCTGGCATGGCGCATGCTCTGAATGGCACTTGCTGGTTGGAAGGCAGCCTCATGTGCCTCGGGGTGATGGCCATTGCGCATGTTTTTCACGACATTGCCATCGACAAATTCAGTCTGCAGGCCATCAAGCACCATCGCACCTCGTCCCTTCAACTCTTCAAGCTGACGTTCTACCTACCGTCCATGCTGGTGGTGTTGGGCATCATCGTGATGATAGGCGGCAACCTCGAGGTGATAACTCGGAACATACGCAGTTCATGGAGCACGGCATGTTACTGCCTCAGCGGTTTTCTTGCCGTCGTTTTGCTGTGGCACATCTTCATGATACCGCAGTCGGGTGCCGATGATAGAGAGCGAAAGATACGAGTGTCCGACATGTTCTACGCCTGCCTGAACACCAGTGCCGACCTCATCCGAACCCCAAGTTCGTGGCCAGGCATCCTCTTCCTGAGCATGTTTCTGTTGCCCTGTACGTTGCTCACGCCCGTTTCCATCCAGTTCATGCTCGACTTAGGTAGCAGTGGCGGACTGGCATTGTCCCCACAAGAGTTTGGCTATGTACAAGGAACGGTTAGTGTCTTCGGACTCATCGTCGGTGGCATGATGGGCATCTGGCTTCTTCGAAAAGTCGCATTCGGCAATGCACTCCCCCTCATGACGTTTGCCACATGCATTCCACCACTCTTCTACATCTATCTCAGCTATGCCCTGCCCGCGAACATTGGTTGGATAGCGTGCTGTGCATTCATCACTCAAATGGCCTGTGGATTCGGCTTATGCGCCTATTTGCATTACCTTGTTTATTACAGTGAGGTAAAACGAGTGTCCACCTACGCCCTGTGCATTTCACTGGCCACGGTGTCTACCATGATTCCCATGATGCTCTGCGGCTCTCTTCAGCAAGCCCTTGGCTATCGTCGCTTTTTCATTCTCACCACCCTTTTGGGCATCTGTACCCTCATTACATCAGCTCTGGTGATGGTGGATAAAGAACTGACGGAGGAGGAAAACAAGCAAATAGAAAAGTGAACCATTCGGCAATGAGTAGCAGTTACGTTTTCGATGCATAAAAAAATTTTGAAGTTATTCTTTTTTGTCGTAACTTAGCACCTGATAATAACATCGAACGATATAACCAACTTACACCCAACTACCAACCATGAAGAAAACGATGAAGATGCTGTCAACCGCCTTGTTGCTATCGGTCATCTGCTTGTCAGCATGCGAAAAGCCGTCACTAGCAGAGGAGACAAACACCGAGGAACAAGTAACAAAAGACTTGTTCCACCTTTCTTTCCGTGTCGCCCAATTCGAACACATTCCTTTCAATCAAGCCGTTGACATGTCGCGTGCCACCGATGTCAAGCAAGTTTGCACGCGTATCAGTTTGGCCCTGTTCAAGGATGGCGTGAAAGTAAAGAACATTCACCAAGACGCGAAGGACACCCACTTCGGTCAGATTGACGTCACACTGCCAGCAGGAACATACCAAGTGGTCGCTATTGCCCACAGTGGCAACGGATCAGCCACCATTACATCGCCCGAAGAGATTTCATTTCCCAAGAACAAGATGACCGACACCTTTTATTATTGTCAAGAGGTAACGGTTGGAGGCAATGCGTCTTACCAACTCGAAATGAAGCGGGCCGTAGCCATGTTCAGACTGGTAACCACCGATGCCATACCAACAGCGGTCAAAACCATGAAGTTCTATTACACGGGCGGCAGCTCAACATTCAACGCGATGACAGGCGTTGGTGCGAAAAACTCTCGCCAGACCGAAGAACGCACCGTGACAGATGCACAGCATACTGGGCCAGGACAGTTTGACGTATACACCTTTCCGCACACGCCCTCGGATGTGTTGAAGATCACGGTATCTGCATTAAACGCATCTGGCGATGTCATTACCGAGCACACTTTCGAAGAGGTTCCTGTCAAAGTAAATGAGATTACGCAATACAAAGGCTCGTTCTTTCAAGGCACCACACCGGCAGATGCCAATATATTTTCCTTTTCCGTCCAAGACGAATGGACGAAAAAAGAATACAATTATTAATCGTAACCCTTCAAGAATGATATTTTTATAGCTCAACCAAACAGATTTTTGGAAAGATTTTTCTACCTTTGGCCCAGCTTTCCAAAAAGAGGATATTATGTCGTCT
>URFI01000019.1 GCA_900547085.1 uncultured Prevotella sp. | reverse complement strand
GGGGTTGGGTGCTACCATCTCTGCTTGGTGGATTCTGGTAGCTAACGCTTGGATGCAGTTGCCTGTTGGACAGGAGTTTAATCCAGATACCATGCGCTTTGAGATGAACTCGTTTATGGACGTGGCCTTGTCGCCCTTTGCCGTGGACAAGTTCTGTCATACCGTGACCTCTTCATGGATTATCGGTGCTGTGTTTACTGTGGCCGTAAGTAGTTGGTACTTACTTAAGAATCGTGAACACAAGTTGGCTGTCGAGAGTATGAAGATAGGTAGTATCTTTGGCTTGGCAGCTGTGGCATTGACATTGATTACCGGACACAGCTCGGCCATCCAGGTTGGCAAGGTACAGCCTATGAAACTGGCTTCGATGGAAGCGCTTTATAATGGTGGAACGGGCCAGGGACTGACGGTCTTTGCAGCAGTCAATCCGTTTGTGCAACCTGACTATGCGACTCAGCAAGATCCACCGATGAAGATGGCTGTGCCTAATGGCTTGTCATTCTTGGCAACCTTAGACGCCAACGGATATGTGCCTGGCGTGAATGACCTTCTGAATGGTTATACTAAACCAGACGGCACGAAGGTTATCTCGGTAGAAGAAAAAATGAAACGAGGCCAGATGGCCATTGCAGCGCTGCAAGATTATCGTTCCGGTAAGAAGGATGAAGCCACCAAGCAGATTCTGAAAGACAACATGCCTTATTTTGGTTATGGCTATGTAAAATCACCCCACCAGGTCGTTCCGTTCATTCCAGTGAACTTTTGGGCATTCAGAGTGATGGTTGGCATCGGTATGTTGTTGATTTTGTTCTTTATCTGTTCGCTTTTCATCGTTTACAAGAAAGATATTATCAAGCATCGCTGGTTGTTGATTTCGGGCATCGTGCTGTTGCCATGCGCTTACCTGGCCTCTCAATCAGGTTGGTTAGTGGCTGAGTTTGGCCGTCAACCCTGGACCATTCAGGATATGTTGCCGACATGGGTTGCCGTGTCTGACATTAAACCGAGTTCGGTTATTGTCACCTTCTTTATATTCTTGATTCTCTTCACCACCATGTTGGCTGTCGAGATCAGCATTCTTTGCAAGGCTATTAAGAAAGGTCCCGAGAATAGTGAAATGTCAAATCAGGTTGAATTATAAATAAGAAAGGTAATACAATGATTACATATAGTTTTTTACAACATTACTGGTGGTTTCTTGTTTCTTTGTTAGGAGCCTTACTGGTATTCTTGATGTTTGTTCAGGGTGCTAACTCTTTGGTGTTCAACCTGGGTAAGACCGAACAAGAGCGTAGGATGGTTGTCAACAGTACGGGGCGCAAGTGGGAAACCACTTTCACGACGTTGGTTACCTTTGGCGGTGCTTTCTTCGCTTCTTTTCCTTTGTTTTACAGTACCAGCTTCGGCGGTGCTTATTGGTTGTGGATGATTATTCTCTTCTCGTTTGTTGTTCAGGCTGTGAGCTATGAGTTTCAAAACAAATTGGGAAACATCCTGGGCGTGAAGACTTTCCAGTGGTGCTTGGTCATCAATGGTATTCTGGGTCCTGTTTTGTTGGGTGGTGCCGTTGCAACATTCTTCAACGGTTCTAACTTCTTGGTCGACAAGATTAACATCACCAATGGCATGGCACCGGTGATTAGCAGGTGGGCTAACTACAGTCATGGCCTGGATGCGTTGTTGGATATATGGAATGTAGTGCTGGGTTTGGCTGTGTTCTTCTTGGCTCGCATCTTGGGTTTGCTTTACATTATTAATAATGTGGCTGATGATACGCTGCGCGCTCGCAGCCGTAAGCATCTTATTTACAACACTGGTGCATTCTTGTTGCTGTTCCTTCCGTTCTTAATTAGAACCTTGTTGAAGGATGGTTTCGCTTATGATCCAGCCACTGGCGTGATTTCTATGGAGTCGATGAAGTATCTATACAACCTGTTAGACATGTGGTATCTTGCTATTGTGTTGCTTGTTGGTGTGGTATTGCTGTTGTTCGGAATTGTCAGGACCGTATTGAGTAACACCTATATCAAGGGTATTTGGCCGGCAGGTATCGGCGTAGTCTTAGTTGTTTTGGTTCTGTTGCTCATTGCTGGTTGGAACAATACGGCTTATTATCCTTCTAATGCTGACCTGCAGAGTTCACTGACCATTATGAACAGTAGTAGTAGTGAATTTACATTGCGCACCATGTCCGTTGTTTCACTCTTCATTCCATTCGTCCTTGCTTATATTGTTTACGTATGGCATGCCATGGATAGCAAGAAGATTACGAAAGAAGAGATTAAACATGAGGATGCTTATTAAGCTTATTAAATTATAAAAGAATGTGACTAAATTCAGTGAGATACTTGAGTTTGGTCACATTTTTTTTATCGAGCAACCTTGATGCGACGGTGTGTGAAAACGCTTCCAGGGCTTGGTGAATTGCGAAATGTTTCGTATTTTTGTGATATGACACGAAAGGAAAGATATCAATATATTCTCGATTATTTCAGAAAAACAACGCCTATCGTTACGACCGAACTTGAGTTTGGGTCGGCTTTTCAGCTGTTGGTTGCCACATTGTTAAGCGCGCAATGCACCGATAAGCGCATCAATCAGGTGACACCGGCGTTGTTTCAGCGTTATCCTGACGCACGGTCAATGGCACAGGCTACCCCCGAAGAGGTGTTGGAATATGTGCGCAGCGTGAGTTATCCTAATGCCAAATCAAGACATTTGGTGGAGATGGCGCAAATGTTAGTAAGCGATTTCGGCGGAGAAGTGCCAGACAATACCGCCGATTTGGTGAAATTGCCTGGCGTAGGGCGCAAGACGGCCAATGTAGTGCAAGCGGTTTGGTATGGAAAAGCAAAGATTGCGGTTGATACTCACGTCTATAGAGTGAGCCATCGCATGGGGTTGGTATCACAAAAGGCCAACACTCCCTTGAAAGTTGAGCTTGAATTGATGAAGTATATCCCTGAAGAGGATGTATCAAGTGCACACCATTGGCTGCTTTTGCATGGCAGATACATTTGTCAAAGTCAGCGTCCCAAGTGTGAAAAGTGCCAGTTTGAGCAGATTTGTCCTAAGCGATTGACATCTTCCAAACTTGCATGAATCGTCTTTGAAACTTGCCTAAAACATCTTTGTATCTTGCCTAAACCATCTTTGAAATTAGCATCGTATATCTTCAAAACATTGATTATATGAACATCCAACGCATCTTAAGATATTTAGAACACATTGCCAAGAATAACAATCGTGACTGGTATCAAGCCCATAAAGACGAATATTTGGCTTGTCGCAACGATTTTGAGGAGGGAGTGGAGCGAGCTATCGCAGCCATCTCTAAGTTTGACGCCTCCGTTTCGCATGTAACAGCCAAGGAAGCATGCTTCCGTTTTAATCGTGACACACGTTTCTCGCCCGACAAATCGCCCTATAAAAGACATTTTGGCGCATACATTAGTGCGAAAGGTCGTAAGTCGTTGCATGCTGGTTACTACATCCATGTGCAGCCAGGCCATTGCTTGTTGTCGGCAGGAGCCTATTGGTTGCCCACCCATATCTTGACCTCTTGCCGCAATGAGATGATGGGCAACATTGACGAATGGCGAAGATGTGTGGAGAACGGCAAGTTTGTTCATTTCTTTGGTTATGCCACTCAGGGTTCGTGGAGTGATGAACAGGCATCGGATAAGGGCTTTGGAATCAGCCGATTGAAGACTTGTCCGAAGGGTTTTCCAGCCGATTATGAGTTTATTGACTATCTTCGAATGAAGGATTATGCTTGCTGGCATCGGGTTGAAGATGATTTCTTTGAGGGCAATGGTTGGATAGAACCCATGACAGAGTTATTCAAGGTGGCTCAACCCATGATGGAGTTTACCAATCGTGTGATTGATGATTATGAATAATCTGACGACAACTACGAATCAATTTGGTGGACGATGATGAATGAAAGTGCGTGACTGGCTGCAACTTTATCCCCTCTTTAGGGTTGTCTTGGCATTGATTGTAGGTCTTGTTGCAGGCGACTCTTTCGGATTTGTCGTGCCAATATGGCTGTGGATGGCCATCGCTTCATCAGCTTTATTGATTGCATTAGCTTGCTATCGATGGAAAACAGCACAGGGAGTAGCCATTCTTTTCACGGTGATGTGCTTTGGCTTTCTGCTCATGACCATGCAGAAGGCTCGTCTAACTGTACCCATTTCCGAGGAAGAACATGTGTCTGAAGCCGTCGTGATGACCACGCCAAAGGTGAGAGGAAAGGTGGTTCAGTGCGATTTGTATGTCCTTTCCGGCCCTTTATTCGGCCAAAAAGTGAGGGCATCGATATTGCGCGATACCGTTGAAAGGCGTTATGAAGCGTTGAAAGTGGGCGATGGAATCAGGTTTCGTTCGGCCTTTCAGCCCATTCGGAGTTATCCCTCAAACAGTCATTTCAATTATCAACGGTGGATGGCGATACGGGGTTATCGGGCGCAAACGTTCATTTATCACCGTGATTGGGCGCAATGTCAGCTTGATTTGACAGGCATGCCTCGGTTTGAACGATTGCGTTTGAAGGCGCAAAAGGTGCGTGAAAAACTGCTGAGTCATTATGCTACCCATGGTTTTGATGATCAAGATTATGCCGTCTTGGCTGCGATGACGTTGGGAGAAAAGTCGTTTTTGTCCAAACAAACCAAGGAAATCTTTTCCATTTCGGGCGCTTCTCATATCTTGGCCCTTTCTGGTTTGCATCTTAGCATCATCTACGGACTGCTTGTCTTGCTGCTGGGTGGACGAGGGTTGCGGCGTGTTTTCAGTATTGCTTTCGTGGTATTGACCGTTTGGGTCTATGTGTTTTTAACGGGAATGTCATCAAGTGTCATGCGTTCGGCCATCATGCTCACCGTTTATTCATTGGTGTCACTGCTCAACCGCGATAAGATGTCGCTCAATGCCTTGTCACTTACGGCCATCGTGATGTTGCTGCTGCATCCGCTGAGCTTATGGGATGTAGGCTTTCAACTGTCTTTTATGGCTGTTGCGGCCATTCTGTTGCTTTATCGACCCATTGAGCGTTGGATGCCAGAAACCATCCTTGACAAGTCTGCCGTTGTGAGAAAGTTGTGGGGAATGATGGCCGTATCGTTGGCGGCACAGATAGGTACGGCTCCGTTGGTGGCCTATTATTTCGGCCGTTTTTCGTGTTATTTCCTTCTTACCAACCTGTTGGCCATTCCATTGACCGTTCTCATCCTCTATATCTCCTGTCTTTTGTTCGCCTTGTCCTTTGCACCGTTGTTGCAAAATGTCGTGGCTGTCGCACTAACGTGGATGACCCGTGTGCTCAATCATTATCTTTCCTTCCTCGCTTCCTGGCCGGGAGCGAGCGTTGAAGGTATTCACATCAATCTTTGGCAGTTAGCGCTCATGTACGTCATCATTGCTTGTGTTTGCTGGGTTGCATCTTATTTACGTCAAGCATACGTCCGTTCGCGCATCATGTAATCAGCATTTTTTGTGTTTATTCGGCTGCATCCTGCGTCCCATTGAAATAATCTTCCAGTTCTTTTTCAGCCTGTCCGTGTATGTTGGGCAGATCCTTGATGATGGAACCACTCTCCATCAGCGCCACTCGATTGGATATTTCCACCGTGTGTTGCAGGTTGTGACTGCTCACGAGGATGGTGGCTCCCGTTGTTTGATGATAGTTCAGCAACAAGCGTTTCAAGAAGTTTTGGCTCGAAGGATCCAGGAAATTAAAAGGCTCATCAAGAATCAGCAGCTTTGGTTGTGCGATGAGTGCGGAGATGATGCCTATTTTTTGCTTGTTTCCGGCAGAGAAATCGCGAATTAATTTCTTCTGACCGAGTATCTCGCCATTCATGAATTTGGACAGTGAAGCCAAGAAAGTAGAAAGACGTTCCTTGTCAATGTGATTCACTTTGGCGATAAATTCAAAGTATTCTTCTGGCGTCAAAAAGTCGATCAGGAATCCCTCGTCAATATAGGCGCCCGTATGTTGCTTCCATTCTTCCGATTGGGAAGGGTCTACCGTGAATGCTTCAGCAGCCGGCGTACCATCCACTAGGGTTTCTGACGCAGGCTCCTGATTCGGGTCGGTGTGTCCGAAACGGAGCAAAACCCGCCCCTCATCGGCTTTCAGCATGTCGAGTAGCAGTCTGAACAGCGTGGTTTTTCCGGCTCCATTGTTACCTACCAGTCCGAGAATATCCCCGTCATGAATCACGAAGTTGGGGATGTCAACGGCAATTTTCTCGCCAAAAGCCTTCTTTAAGTTGTTGATTTGAATGTTCATGGGTGCAAATGAATCAAAAAAAATGATAGACGGTTGTGCGCCCATTTCTGGTGTGTTTGTGAGCGATTCCAACCATCTATCATTTTCATACGTTGATGTTTATCGAAGATTTCTGCCGTGGCAGTTCTTGAATTTCTTACCGCTGCCACAGGGACAAGGATCGTTTGGACGTGGCATCTTGTCCTTGATGTACGGCGTTCGGTTCACCTGTTGTGCCTGCTCGCGCGTGTCTTGATGGGCAGCTGCGGCCTGACTTTGGTCTGTCAGATCGTCTTTCTGCTCGTTGTAGCGTTGACTTCTCTGTGCCGGGGCAGCCTCACGAACCTCCTCCTGCTGCATTTCAGGAATCTGACCGCGCATCAAAATGCTCGTCGTTTGGTTGTTCATGTCGTTAATCATGCTGTCCCAGAGCTTCGCACTCTCCAGTTTGAAGATCAGCAGTGGGTCTTTCTGCTCGTACGAAGCATTCTGTACACTGTGGCGAAGTTCGTCCAGTTGTCGCAGATTCTCTTTCCAATTCTCATCAATGATGTGCAGAACGATGCTCTTCTCGAACTGTTTCACGATGTCTTTGGCTTCCGTGTCGTAGGCTTCTTTAAGGTTGCAAGAAACCTGGTACACACGCTTTCCGTCGGTAATAGGCACGGCAATTCGCTCAAACCGATCACCCTGTTCCTCCTGTACCTGCTTGATAACCGGCCAAGCAACCGCTTGTATCCGTTCAGTTTTACGCTTGAAAGCCGCCATGGCATCTTGGAAAGCACGTTCGGCCAAATCTTCGGGATTGCCGGCGTTGAATTCTTCTTCGGTGAACGGACATTCCATCGCCAAGGTTTTCAAGAAGTCTTCCTTGCAACCTACATAATCATTCGAGTTGATGATGTTGACACATCGATCCCAAATGATGTTCGCGATGTCCATACCGATACGCTCACCCATCAGTGCGTGGCGCCGTTTCTCGTAAATCACGGTGCGCTGTTTGTTCATCACGTCATCGTATTCCAGCAAATGCTTACGAATACCGAAGTTGTTTTCTTCCACTTTCTTCTGTGCGCGCTCGATGCTCTTCGAAATCATCGGGCTCTCAATGCGCTCTCCATCTTTGAATCCCAAGCGATCCATCACCGAGGAGATGCGTTCAGAACCAAACAATCGCATCAGTTTATCTTCCAGACTGACGTAGAATACCGAACTACCTGGGTCGCCTTGACGGCCTGCACGACCTCGCAACTGGCGGTCTACACGGCGGCTTTCGTGGCGTTCGGTACCGATGATGGCCAAACCTCCCGCCGCTTTCACTTCGGGCGACAGCTTGATGTCGGTACCACGACCGGCCATGTTGGTGGCGATGGTCACCGCACCAAGGCCGTTTATCGATTGTCCGGCCTGTGCCACGATGTCGGCTTCCTTTTGGTGTAGCTTGGCGTTCAGTACGTTGTGTGGGATTTTCCGCATGTTCAGCATCTTGCTGAGCAACTCAGAAATCTCGACAGACGTGGTACCTACCAAGCACGGACGACCACTATTGCGCATTTCTTCAATCTCTTCAATCACGGCAGCATACTTCTCACGCGCCGTTTTGTACACGCGGTCGTCCATGTCGTTGCGCTGCACGGGACGGTTGGTCGGTATCTCCACCACGTCCAACTTGTAGATGTCCCAAAACTCGCCCGCTTCGGTTGAGGCGGTACCCGTCATACCAGCCAACTTGTGGTACATGCGGAAGTAGTTCTGCAAGGTGATGGTGGCGAAGGTCTGCGTGGCAGCTTCCACCCTCACATGTTCCTTTGCCTCCACGGCTTGGTGCAGTCCGTCGCTCCAGCGGCGGCCTTCCATGATACGACCGGTCTGCTCGTCAACGATTTTCACCTCACCGTCGATTACCACATACTCGTCATCTTTGTTGAACATCGTGTACGCCTTCAACAGCTGTTGCAAAGTGTGTACTCGTTCACTCTGCACGCCATAGTGGGTCAGCATTTCGTCTTTCTTGTCCAACCGCTCCTGGTCAGAGAGTGAAGTCTCATTTTCCAGTGCTGAAAGTTCGGCTGTGATGTCAGGCAGTACGAAGAGTTCTTTGTCGTTCACCTGCTTGGAGAGCCATTCGGTGCCTTTGTCCGTTAGGTCGCAGCTGTTTAGTTTCTCGTCCACCACGAAGTACAGCGGCTCCACGGCCTTCGGCATTTCGCGGTTGTTGTTCTGCATGTAGTACTCTTCGGTCTTGAGCATGCCAGCCTTGATGCCTTCTTCCGACAGATATTTGATGAGTGGTTTGTTCTTCGGCAGCGACTTGTATGAACGGTATAAGGCCAGAAATCCCTCCTCAGTCTTCTTCTGGTCTTTGGCTGCTTGGCCCTCTGAAATCAGCTGTTTGGCCTCTGCCAAGAACTGTGTGGCCAGTTTGCGTTGCACGTCAACCAATCGTTCAACCAGCGGTTGATATTCTTCAAACATCTGGTCGTCACCTTTAGGAACGGGACCGCTGATAATCAATGGGGTACGAGCGTCGTCAATCAACACCGAGTCTACCTCATCGACGATGGCGTAGTTGTGCGCGCGTTGCACCAAGTCATCTGGCGAAACGGCCATGTTGTCACGTAGATAGTCGAAACCAAACTCGTTGTTGGTACCAAAAGTGATGTCGGCCAGATAAGCCTTGCGGCGTTCTGGTGAGTTGGGGCGGTGCTTGTCGATGCAGTCAACGCTCAAGCCGTTAAACTCGTAGAGCGGTCCCATCCACTCAGAGTCACGCTTAGCCAGATAGTCGTTCACGGTAACAACGTGTACGCCGTTGCCCGTCAAGGCGTTGAGGAACACGGGTAGGGTGGCCACCAGCGTTTTACCTTCACCCGTAGCCATCTCGGCTATCTTACCTTGGTGCAGGGCGATACCGCCGAAGAGCTGAACGTCGTAGTGTACCATTTCCCATTTCAGGTCGTTTCCACCTGCCGTCCAATGGTTGTGATAGATGGCCTTGTCGCCGTTGATGGTCACGAAGTCCTTGCTCGGGTCGGCGGCCAACTCGCGGTCGAAGTCGGTTGCGGTAACGATGGTTTCTTCGTTTTCGGCAAATCTCCGTGCGGTGTCCTTCACGATGCAGAATGCGGTGGGCATCACCTCGTTCAGCGCTTTCTCGTAAATCTCCAGCGCCTCTTTCTCCAACTTGTCTATCTCTTCGAAGATGGGTTCGCGCTCATCGATGGCCGTTTCTTCAATCTTGGCCTTCAGTTCGGCGATTTTGTCTTTTTGTTCTTTGGCGGCGTCTTGTACATACTTCTGTATCTCCTTGGTCTTGGCACGCAGTTCGTCGTTGCTCAGCTTCTGAATGTCGGGATAGGCCTTCTTCACCGTCTCCACGAGCGGTTGTATCAGACGCATGTCTCGGCTTGACTTGTCGCCGAACAATGATTTTAAGAATTTATTGAAATTCATCTTTTATGGTTGTTTTTGTTTATTTCTTATTATATAATGTGATGCAAAATTACGAATAAAATTTGTTAATTTGCCACTTCTCTTTTAATTATTTGATATTCTTGGCATAAAGCCATGTCCAGGCACCTCGCATCCCTTGTCAGGTAGGCTTTCTGGCCTTTCATTTCAGCCTCTCAAGTTTTGCTTTTCAAAAGCATTGACTTTAGGGGCCAATCTCCATGAGTTTGGCACTCAATCTCAATGACTTTGGTGGTCAATCTCTATGAGTTTGAAACCGAAGGGATAAATGGAAGAAAGAAAATTTGGTAAATCTACGCTAACCAATTGTATGACATGTGGTTAGATGTGACTTACTGAAGCGATGCCGACTTGCAGGCGTTGGGTGCCCTGATTTGAATGGATTTGGCGATGGTTGGCGCAATGCGGTCAACCGTCACGGGCAAGTTGATGCGCTGTGGTTTGATGCCTGCCCCGTAAAGAATGATGGGGAAGGGTACGAACGACGCGCGTGCTGTATAATGATCTTGATTGTCTTCGTTGTACAACTGCCATCCTGGCGCAACCTCTATGAGCAAATCGCCACTGACAGCGGGGTTGTAAGGACTCTCGGTGGCATTGCGAATGCCCGCAATCTGAATGAGGAAGTCTTTCGAACGCGAGATAACGTCCTCGTAAGAGAGCAACCTGTCTTCAATGAGCTTGCGGTTCAAATATATCTGGTTGCGGTAGCATGTCTCCACATAGCGGGCTTGTCCGTAGATGGCCCCAAGGTACATGTTCAGCAGGTTGGCCGTGCGGTTGATGTAGAACGTCCCGGTGGGAATGCGGTATTTGGCATAGTCAACCTTTGGGTCTTCGGTGTATCCCGTACTGGTGAGCACGAAGAGCACCCGATTGGCACCTACCGCCTGTTCGATGCGGGTGATGAGCGACGCCAGGGTCTTGTCCAATCCGCGGTAAACGGCCTCTAAATCCGTTCGCCATGCATCGGTATTGCCGCCTGCCGCCGACAGGGTGACTGACAAAAAGTCGGTAATCGCGTCCTTGCCCATGGCATTGTTGACCACGCAGCTCACGGAGGCTTTGCACACAGCGTCGTTCAGTTGCGTCTTCTCTTTGCCGGGTCTGGGCCTGGTACTGCTGTAGGCGTTGATCCATTTGCGGGCTTTTTCGCCGTAATAATTTGACGTTGTCCAGCTTCCGGTCTTCTCATCTATCCAGATGGCGCCATCTGCTGCATGTCCGGCAGACAACACGGCAGCTTCTCGGTTGGCTGCCAAACCGTAGACGATGGCCGAACCACCGCTCGAAACTTTCAGTTCGTCACCAATGGTGGACGTGGACATGCGTTGCGGTGAGGACTTATGTTGGGTGTCATCAACACAGAACACAGGGCGCAACGTCTTTCGGTCGAGCCACTGCGTGCTGATGATATTATGGTAATAGGGGGTTGTCCCGGTGACGATGGTGGCTATGGCTGAAGCCCGGTCGACAGGTGTGAACGGGTAACTGGCAGCTTCGTAGACGCTGCCTTTTTGCAATAGTTTCTTGAAACCGTCTTGGGAATAAAGTGGCGAATAATGCTCTATATAATCGTTGCGCAACTGGTCGATGGTGATGTTCACCACCAATCGCGGCGCAGCTTGTAAGGTTTGCGCCTGAACAGTGGTTCCCGTGAGGGTTGCGACAATCATCGCGGAGAGACACTTATTCATCATTTTACTGGTTTTCTATAGGTGTGAATCATCAACCATCCATACCGCAAAAGCAAAGACAGTGCCACAATGACCATGCCTTCTGCATAGGTTTGGAAGAACGCCAACATGAGGTTGGCCACCAACAGCAGGCTGTACAGCTTGATGTAGGAATGAATTCTGTCCATGCGCAAGGCTTTGATGGTGGGGAAGAGGTAGAAAAGGTTGAGCGGACAGAGCAGCAGAATTTGGAAATTCAGTTGCACCGTGGGGTGTTGGGAGAAAACCATGGCCAGCAAAATGAGGCCGGCCGTGCCTGTGACAAGCATGGCTACGAGGTCGTAAACCCAAAGGATGCGCCCTGTTTTCCATTCGACCAAGCATGTGATGAGCGTCAGGATGAGCCACAAAATGGCACAAACTACTGGTGTGACGGCAGCTTTTTCCACAGGTTTCTCGATGGGTTGAATGAGGTACGACGTGCTTTCTACGAGGTTTCTTCGCTGTCCTTGGCGGTCAATCACAAGGGCATGGGTGAAATCTTCCCGCAGACTGTCGGGCAGAAACTGCTGTTGTGCGTTGTCTGTCTTGGCGTCGGCCTTGACCCCGAGCAACAGGTCGTTGCCGAATTGGGCCCATCGATGCTGCTCGTTCCACTGATGAATCATTTGGCGGTACGAGGTGGTGACGTTCTTGTTCTCCGCATACAGCACGTTGCCGTTGATGTGGTTAACAATCATATCGCGTGCCCGGGTGGTGCAATTGTCGTAAAAATAGTTGTATCGATATATGCGGTTCTCGGGCCGGTAGTTCACGTCAATGGCTTGTGTGATGGCCCATTTCTCTTCTCTGGTGAGGTTGAGCTGTTGTTCTTTCACCCAACTACCTCTGCGAGCGTATGAGGCAATGAAGTCATTGATGTCTTGAATGCCCATTTCATAGTCGGTGAGCCCGAATACAAAGCGTAAGATGAAGTAGCTTTTCTGGAAGGAAAACATGCCATAGTTTACGACGATGTCTTGCTGACGGCCTACGTCGTTGTAGTGAATGGCAGTGTGGCCGTAATACGAATAGATTTGGTCGCCAGGGCCACAAGTGAGCAAGCTAATCTTAACCGAGTCCATACTTTTGAGCAGGACGCTGTCTACTTGCGCATTGGTTTGCTGCGTGGTCAAAAGGACAGCAACCAATACCAGTAAATACTTTAAATGCGTGGTAAAACGTTTCACGATGCAAAAATAACTTATATTTCCCACTTAATGTGCGTTTAATTAGAAAATTTTCGATATTTTTGCATCCAAAATAGAAATCAGAACAGAATGAAAAAAGTAGCAGGTGCCCTTTTGTTGGCAGCTTTCACTATATCTACGTTTGCTCAAAGTGGCACGAATTCTCCTTATAGCCAGTATGGTTTGGGACTGTTGTCTGACCAGACCAGCGGATTCAACCGTGGCATGAACGGATTGGGTTATGGTTTCAGGGAGAACGATCAGGTGAATTTCGTCAATCCTGCCTCTTATTCAGCCTTCGATTCGCTCACCTTTGTGTTCGATGCGGGCATCTCTGGGCAACTCACTAATTTTGCTGAGAATGGTAAAAAGAAGAATGCGAAAAATGCAGACCTTGAGTATGTGGTCGCTGGTTTGCGTCTAGCCAAACATTTGGGCTTGAGCTTTGGCTTGGTTCCTTTTACCAACGTTGGATATAATTATGCCCATACATCGACCGTCAACGTGGATGAAAACTACGCAAAGACCACGGCAACCAATACTTACGCTGGCAATGGTGGCTTGCACCAGGTGTACTTGGGGACGGGATGGGCACCCTTTAAGGGGTTCTCTTTGGGTGCCAATATCTCTTATCTATGGGGGGAGTTGAACCGTTCGGTCGTGAACAGCTACAATGACCAGTCGGTTAATACCATTTCGAAGTATTATACGGCATCTGTGAAAAATTATAAATTGGATTTGGGATTGCAATATACGGCTCAATTGTCGAAGAAAGATCAGGTTACTTTGGGTGCTGTGTATAGTTTGGGACATAAACTTGGTGCCGATCCAACGTTGGATGTTATCTCACGAAATCCGCAGACTGGCGTGCAGGACACAACCGCTTATAGCATAACCAACGGCCTGGAACTGCCTACATCGATAGGAGGAGGATTGGCTTGGAACCACCAAAACCAATTGAAGCTGGGCGTAGATTATCTGCAGTGGTCAAAAACCAAATATCCTGTTTATTCCATCGCCAGTGGAGTGCCACAGTATGCACTGTCGAAGAATGAATTCAACGATCGGCATCGATTTACAGTTGGTGGAGAGTTCTGTCATGATGTGAACAGTCGCAATTTCTTCAAACGAATCCGCTATCGGTTAGGTGCTTCCTACGCCACACCTTATATGAAAGTAAATGGTGTGGATGGACCAAAAGAAATCAGCGTGAGTGCAGGTTTCGGCATCCCCATCGTCAATGCTTATAACAATCGTTCGTTGTTGAATATCTCTGCGCAGTGGGTTCGACAGGATGCGAAGGCCTTTATCACAGAGAATACGTTTCGTATCAATATCGGACTGACCTTCAACGAGCGTTGGTTCGCTAAATGGAAGGTTAATTAATCTGCTTTGTGAGGCAGGGAAGGTAACTGAATGGTCAAGAAGTCTGTCATACCAATCTTATTATTGTTGCACATTTTGTTTTTCATTTCGTGCGAAAAACAGAGGGAACATATTGCGCCTGCCATTCATGAACGCGACTCGGTGCCTATGATGACTACCTATGGAGTGAACCAGTTGATATCCGATTCGGGCGTCATCAAGTATAAAATAGTGACAGAACGATGGGAAATCTACCAAAATGAAACCTCTCAAAAGTCGGTTTTCATCAAGGGAGCTTTCTTGGAACAGTTTGATGAGAGCTTCCATGTGCAGTCCTACATACAATGCGATACGGCCTACTATTACACGGACAAGCAGCTTTGGGAACTGCGAGGACGGGTGAAGATATTGACCAAAGACGGACTGGACTTTACCAGTGAGGAGTTGTTTCTGGATAGGCGAGCACACGAGTTGTATTCGCGTAAGTACTCAAAACTTGTCACTCCCAAGCGAACGCTGCAAGGAAGTTATTTCCGAAGTGATGAGAGGATGACCCGATACCTGGTGACTAACAGTCGGGGATCGTTTGAAAAATCCGACTTTACGGGCGAGTCCGACACCACTACCGTGGCAGCAGACAGTCTCAATACCTTTAGTCGTCCGCAAGCATCACCACGACCTAAGTTGCCAACGACCCCTTGATAAGGATTTGAACAATGAATGAACAAGTTGATTTAGCGCTGATTATCGGCATTCTCATCACGATGATTCTCTCTGCTTTCTTTTCAGGAATGGAGATAGCTTTCGTGTCCAGCAACCGTATGCTTGCACAGATGGACAAGGAGAAAATGGGTATTTCGAAGCGCTTCTTGTCCCTTTTCTTCAACAACCCCAATAGTTTTGTCAGCACTATGTTAGTGGGAAACAACATTGTGCTGGTGGTGTATGGTATCTTAATTGCGCGTCTCTTTGATCAAACAATCTTTTCTGGGATGGATGCCGCATTCACCGTGCCGGCAGATACGGTGCTGTCGACGTTGATTATCTTGTTTACGGGCGAGTTCTTGCCGAAGACACTGTTTCAAAGCAACCCCAACCGACTGATGCGAGTGTTCGCCTTTCCTGCCTATTTGTTTTACGTCATCCTATGGCCCATCAGCCGTTTCGCAACCTTTTTATCTGGGCTGATTCTTCGGCTGTTCAGGGTTCGCATTCCGAAAGACGCCATCTCGGGTGGATTTTCCAAGGTTGATTTGGATTATCTGATACAATCAAGCATAGATAACGCGCGAAGTAATGAGGAGATAGAGAATGAGGTGAAAATCTTCCACAATGCACTTGATTTCCCAGACACGAAGGTGCGCGACTGCATGGTGCCGCGAACTGAGATTAATTCGGTAGACATCAATACGTGCACACTCGATGAATTGAGACAGAAATTCATTGAGAGTGGTAATTCAAAAATCATTGTTTATACGGAGGATATCGATCACATCAAAGGCTATATCCACAGTTCAGAACTGTTTAAGAATCCATCTTCATGGAAAGATGGTATCCGTTCCATGCCTTTTGTGCCTGAAACCATGCCCGCACAGAAGCTCATGCAAATACTGTTACAACAGAAAAAAAGTCTGGGAGTGGTGGTAGATGAGTTCGGAGGAACTAGTGGTATCGTTTCTTTGGAGGACATTGTGGAGGAAATATTCGGTGAGATAGAGGACGAACACGACAGCCTAAAATATGTCGCCAAGCAGACTAACGAGGATGAATACCTGTTGTCGGCTCGGCTGGAGATAGACAAGGTGAACGAAATGTTCAGCCTAGATTTGCCCGAAAGCGAGGAGTACATGACGCTTGGTGGGTTGATATTGAATGCCTATCGTAGCTTCCCGAAGTTGAATGAGATTGTCAAAATAGGAAAATTCGAGTTCAAGATTATCAAGATTGCAACCGCTAAAATAGAGCTGGTTCAGCTGAAAGTTCTGCCCGAATGACCCTATAAAAGGGCTTGAACGCAAAATTTCAACTGAAAAATTCATGCGTTTGCTAAGAATTTAGTATTTTTGTACGCATTTTGTAAGTAACTAACAGTACCATGGCACAGGTTGTTATGTTATTTTGTAGTACGAACAATGCTTCAAGGCGAATATAAAAAACAAAAAAATAAAACAGTATAATTAA